>DASURJ010001074.1:0-3782 GCA_036280115.1 Gemmatimonadaceae bacterium | reverse complement strand
AGAGCACGATCGAGCGAGTGCGATACGTCGCGCTCGCGTCGGGCTTCGACCGACTCGCCGAGCGCCTGAGCGGCATCTAGTAGACAGTCAGAGGGGTTTCGATAGGCGTGCCGCTCCCGTACGGGGGACGGGCGACGGGGGACGGGCGAACGGCGGGCAATGGCCGGCGACGCCACTGAGCACTGACGACTCATGAACTCACGACTGATGACTGCCCGACTGATCACTGCCTACTGATCACTCTCCAATCGATCAGCGGCGACCGAGGACCGGCCCGACGGCATCGGGGGCTCTCGCGGGGCCACCCGTCCAGGCGCCCGTCACATCCACCGTGACGGAGTATTAGGTCGATCGGGCTGGTAACGAGGGATCAGCGATCAGCTATCAGCAAGACGCACGAGATGGCCCTTGGCGCTTCGGACGGATCCGGTGTGTGGGCGGCATCCACGAAGTGCGACACGGATCGGGCGGATGGAACGGACGCGGCGGATCGGACCTCTGGGGCGAGATAATCTCGCGAGGACCCGTATCCTCCTGCACGGAGTTCGGGCCGGCCGAGAGGCGTGAACTGCCCGCCGTGAGCGCACGACTATCGGCCCGCCGCGATCGCCGACCGACTACACGCGACGCGCGAAGTGCAGCGCGACGCCGCCAAGGAGCTTCGTCCGCACGCGCTCGATTTGAAGCCCGTGCGTCTCGAGCGATCGCGAGAATCGCTGCCACGACACGAAATGGTCGATGGAGCGCGCAATGTAGCCGTATGCGACGGGCTCACGGTGCCAGAGCCACCCCACCCAGTTGCCGGCGACGGTGAGGTACCAGAGGAAGAGCGCTCGCCATCCCGCTGATTCGGGACGGTAGAAGTCGAGCGTTGCGAACGAACCGCCGGGCTTGAGCACTCGCGCCACCTCGGCGATCACGCGCTCGAAATCGGGCACGTTGCGAAGCGCGTAGCCGGCGGTAACGGCATCGGCCGACCCGCTCTCGCAGTCGAGCGACGAAATGTCACCCACCGCGAACCGGACGTTGCCGTGCGGTCCTTCGGTGCGGGCCCGGTTGCGGGCGATAGCGATCATCGACGCCGACGCGTCGATACCCAAGACCTCACCGCGCGTGGCTCGCGCGGCGGCGGCGAACGCCAGGTCGCCGGTTCCGCACGCGAGATCGAGCACGCGGGCGTCAGGCGCGATTGATTGTGTCACCCAGGCCGTCAGCTCGGCCTTCCACCGGCGATCCATCCCGAACGAGAACGCGCGCGTGAATCGGTCGTAGCGCGGCGCGATGAGGTCGAACATCGGGGTGACGAACCGCTGCTTGCGCGCCGGGTCCCCGAGATGTGCCTCGAGGTCGAGGTCCGCCAGGCGCACCGGTGTATCGTGCCGAGTGTCCTGTCGGGGCATGGATGCCTGTGGACGGAAGATGTGGTGGCAGACGTCGGCGGATCTCGGGTGTAGTTTACACGCCCCGACACGGTCATCGTTGGCGCGCCGGTTGCTCGGACCGGCCGAAAGGACACCGACGCCAGGAGCATACGAGTGAGGGGCACCCCACTGTCGCAGGCGACACGCCGTCTCCGATGCGCGAGCTGATGGTTCCAGTTGTTCCGGTCGCAGGCTCAACAGCAGAGCCGGCCGCGACGCTTCCAGCCGAGGAGCCGCAACTCGAGGCCGAGCTCACCACGGACGCGTCGATGTGGGCGATCGTCCTCGCCGGCGGTATCGGGTCGCGCTTCTGGCCATTGAGTTCACCCGAGCGCCCGAAGCAGCTCCTGCACCTCATTGGCGAGCGGCCGCTGATTGCCGAAACGGTGGCGCGCCTCGCCCCACTCATTCCGCCCGAGCGCGTCCTCGTGCTCACGAGCCGCGACATCGCGCCGGCGATTCACGCCGCGATTCCCGAGGTGCCCGAGACGAACATGCTGGTCGAGCCGAGACCACTCGGCACTGCCGCGGCCCTCGCGTGGGGCGCGCAGGAGATCGTTCGGCGTGGCGGGCCCGAGACGATCTTCTGCTGCGTTCACGCTGACCTCGCGGTCGCGTTCCCGGAGTTCTTCCGTCACACGGTGATCCGGGCCGGGCGCGTGGCGGCACGCGAGAAGTCACTCGTGAGCGTTGGCGTGCGTGCGACGCGGCCCGAAACGGGGTTCGGGTACATGCGTCCCGGCGCCCCGCTCGGCGGAGGAAGCGTGGACGACGGTGCCCCGTGCCGAGTGAAGTCGTTCATCGAGAAGCCGGGCGCCGTGCTCGCCGAGATGCTCGTTGCCGACGGCGCGTTCTGGAACGCGGGCGTGTTCGTCTGGCGTGCACAGGATGTCCTCGACGCACTCGGCGAGTATACGTCGGAGCTCGCGCACGGACTTCAGGCACTGCGCGAACGCGACTTCGTTCGCTTCGCCGGGATGATTCAATCGGTGTCCATCGAGCGTGGACTCCTCGAGCGATGCTCGAACCTCATCGTGGTGCCCGGTGAGTTCGGATGGGATGACGTGGGCACGTGGGCATCGCTCCGGCGCGCGCGCGAGCTCGACGACAACGGGAATGGCGCCCACGGTCCGGTGCACTTCGTGGAGTGCACGGGAAACGTCGTGCACTCCGAGGGCGTTCCCGTGGTCCTCTACGGGCTGTCCGGAATGCTGGTCGTTTCGCTGGCCGGGCTGACGTTCGTGACGACGCTCGATCGTGCCACCGAGCTGAGGCCTCTCCTGGACGCGCTGCCCGAGGAGCTCCGGACCGCTCGTCGCTCCCGCGAGTAGCCGTCGCGGCGGAGCGCGAAAACGAACCGGCTGGCCTTCCGTAGGGAGGAGTGGCCCTTTTGCTTGTGACGTCAGCCGTCGACCCGCTTCTCCATGCCAACGCAGGCCATCTCGTCGTACTGGAAGCTGAGCCGCGCTCCGCGGTACAGCGTGGTGTTCGCCATTCCGCTGCTGATCCTCTACGAGGCGCTCGCGGCGTTGCTGTCCACGCCGTCCGGCGCCGGAATGCGAAACGGGGCCGACGTGCTGCTGCGATCCGCGTTTTATGGTGTCGCGGGCACCTACGGGCCCCTCGCGTTCGGCGTCGCATTGATCGGCGCGAGCATCTGGATTGTCGGACGCGACCTTCGGCGGTCCGGCGGGAAGCTCCGCGCCGCGATCTTCGCCGGAATGTTCGCGGAGAGCGCAGCGCTGGCCGCCGCGTTCGGCGTGGTGATCGGGACGCTGACGGCTCGCCTCCTCACGCCCTTTCTCGTTGCGGTGGGCGGCGCGCAGCCGGCCGAGGAGGGCATCGCGACGCGGCTGATGCTGTCGTTAGGCGCCGGGCTCTACGAGGAGCTCCTGTTCCGGGTGCTGCTCGTGTCGGGGCTGGTGTTGCTGGCGCGCCGCGTCATAGGGTGGGGACCCACGTTCGCCAACGTCTTCGCGGTGGGGCTCGGCGCGCTGATCTTCTCGGCGTTTCACTACGTGGGCCCGTTCGGCGATCCGCTTCGGCTCGACTCGTTCGTCTTCCGAACGATCGCCGGTGTCGCCTTCAGCGCCCTGTACGTGACGCGTGGGTTCGGCATCACGGCGTGGACGCACGCGCTGTACGATGTGCTGGTGCTTGTGTTCTAGCGAGCGGCTATCAGCTATCAGCTATCGCAACGGCACACCCGCCGGCCTCGCCGCGGCCGCGCCGGGCTCCGATGACCGGCGGGCGTCCTCGGCACGGGATATGGATCGGGCGGATGGGACCGATTACGGCGGATCGCTCCGCGCGAGAGGATTTCTCGTCTCGCAACGGGCAGGGTGATGAGGGGAACGGCTC
>DASURJ010001073.1:0-6741 GCA_036280115.1 Gemmatimonadaceae bacterium | reverse complement strand
GAGCGCGCGCGTCGACCGCATGTACGACTCGGCGAGCGTGATGTTCACGTCGATCGTCGAGTCTCGTGCCGGCGCCAGGCTTGCCGTGTCCGGCGTCACCTCCACGTGCCGAAAGGCATCCGATAGGTAGAGCGACCGCTTGGCCGCCTCGAGCTCGCGCTCGCGATACAGGTCGCCAGGATCCACGCCAACGACCCGCCGCACAGCGTTCGCGGAAATCACCGTATCGGCGCCTTCGCGCGGTGAGATCACGACGTTGACGCGCCCGATGCGCGCGCGCGGGCCCGGGATCACCTCGAACCGCAACCGCGCGCGCTTGAGCGTATCGGTCTCGTAGCTGCGGAAGAGATCCGCCGTCGGGTAGCCGTTGTCGCGAAGCCGCCGAAGCATCGTGTCACGCGACGCCTCGACGAGGCTCAGATCGAATCGCCCGCCGACGCGGATGGGAAGGTTCGCCGTGACGCGGCTCGCGGTGGGAAGCGAGTCCAGCCCCTCGATCGCCATCTCCTGCAGGATCGTGGGCTCCCCTTCCTGAATCCGGAACGTGACCGCGACCGTCGCCGGCGTGGTCGTGTCGACCCTAACGCTGGCCCGGGCGTCCGAGAACCCGCGCTGATCGTACAGCACGACGAGGCGGACCCAGTCACGCTGGACTTCGACGGGATCGAGACAGCGGCGCGCCCCGAACACGCGAAAGACGCGGCGCACCCAGGAGGACGGCGTCGTCACGATGCGGTTCGCGAGGTACGCATCGGGAAATGCGCTGTTCCCCTCGAACTCGACGCGTTCGACCTCCACGTCGCCACGATCGCAGGCAATGTCCTGTGCCGAGGCCGTGGCCGGACCAGCCACGCTCACGCAAGCGACGAAGCCGAGTGCGAGCAGCGCTCGGCGGCGATCCATCAATCGGCCGCCCCGCGCGGTAACCGCTTGGCCGGCGCCCTGGCAGGAATGGCGTTCGTGTCGAGCGGCGTGCGCTGCAGGAGCAGGTAGGCGAGGTAGAATGCCAGCGCACCGACGCCTACGCCAACGCCCAACGCCGGCAACAACTCTCGCGGTTCGAGTTGCCGGCGATATACGTACTCGCTCTTGATGCGGGGCGCTTCGCGTTTCAGCATGCCGGTGCCGACCTTCGGTGCGTCGTGAGTATGTCTTCTGGAACTACACCGACTCGACCAGGATGCTCCCCGCACCCTGCTGCTTCGCCCGGCGCTTCGCGTCCGCGGCGAGCATTCCGAAGTGCGCGAGGCTCACCCAGTTCTGCGGGCACACGAGCATCACTGCCGCCGATACGCGTGCGAGCGGGAATCGCTTGATGTGGCCGTCGCGATCCACGCCCGTGAAATACCCGGTCTCCGCAGCCTCCGCGCCGACGGCGCGAACAATGACATCGCGGAAGCGACGCGCGCACTCGCCCGCGACCTCCTCGGCGTGTGTCTGCGACGTGACGACGATGAAGTCGTCGCCGCCGATGTGGCCGACGAAATCGCCGCCGCCCTCACCTACCACCGCGTACGCCGCATCGCGAATCGCCGCGCCGAGCCCTCGAATCACGATGTCGGCCGTCGCAAAGCCGAACGTGTCCGCGAACGCCTTGAAGTTGTCGAGATCGAGGTAGCAGACCGCGAATCCTTCTCCCTTTGCCACGCGCTGGCCGATCTCCTTCTCGATGGCGTGGCCACCCGGGAGCCCGCTGGTGGGGTTCCGGTCCCCTTCCCGCTCCACGAGGCGGAGCAGGGCCGAGACGCGCGCCCGCAACTCGCGCGGGTCGAATGGCTTGGCGAGGTAGTCGTCGGCGCCTGCCGCGAACCCCTCGATCTTGCTCTCGATCTCGGATTGCGCCGTGAGCATGAGCACCGGAATGCGAGCCGTGAACGGGTTCCGCTTCACGTTGCGACACACCTCGAACCCTGACATCCCCGGCATGCTGTGATCGAGGATGACGAGGTCCGGCTCGCGTTCTCGGATGGACGCGAGCGCGGCGAGCCCATCTTCGGCCAGGCAGACCTCGTGTCCCGACGAGCGGAAGAGGTCACGCAGCATCAGGCGCATGTCCTCGTTGTCGTCGGCGAACAGCAGGTAACTCACTATCGGACAGCGGCCTAGCGGGGATTTGACGGGAGGAAGGACGGCCCGGTAAGTTCTCTCGCTTCACCCGACATTGTCAATGCGCATTCGCCTCCTCTTGCTGGTCGCGACCCTCGCTTGCCGCGGAGGCGAATCGGCTCCGCAGCGCAACGCGCTGGTCGATTCGCGCGACACCTACGATCCCCGGTCGCTCGATCCCGCGCTGTCCACGGACGTTCCAACCGGGCGCGCGGTCTCGTACGTCTTCGACGGGCTCACCCGCTTCACCGCGGACGCCCGCGTCGAGCCCGGCCTTGCCGAACGATGGGAGGTCGCGCCGGACGGCCGGACGTACACGTTCCACCTCCGGCGAGGTGTCACGTTCCACAACGGGGAAGCGTTTGCCGCGCGTCACGTGGTGCGTGCGTTCCAGCGCGCCCTCGACCCCGCCACCAAGGGCGGTCGCGCCGAACCGCTCATCCCGATTCGCGGCGCGGATGACTTCGCGGCCGGGCGCGCACGGTCGGTCTCGGGCCTGGCGGCGCCGAACGATTCGACCGTCGTGATTACACTCGCCGAGCCGCTCGCGTCATTCCCGAAGTTGCTCGCCATGCCCGTCGCGTCCATCGTGCCCGACTCCGTTCCGACCGACTTCGGCCAGCGGCCCGTGGGGACCGGGCCCTGGAAATTTGTCGAGTGGCGCCACGACGACTACCTCAAGTTCGCGAAGAATGAGAACTACTGGGGTGGCCCGCCGGCAACCGACACGCTGATCGCGCGCATCATTCCCGAGCCGAGCACCGCGGTCGCGGAGTTCGAGGCGGGGAACGTTGACATCCTGATCATCCCCCAGGGCGAAACAGCGGCCTGGGAGCAGACCGACAACAAGCGTGCCCTGCTGCAGAGCGCGCCCGCGTTGATCCTTTACTACGTGGCGATCAACGCCACGCGCGGCCCCCTGTCCGACGTTCGCGTTCGCCAGGCCATCAACCACGCGGTCGACACGAGAACCATCCTCGACCAGCTGATGGGCGGACGTGGGTATCTCGCCGGCGGCGTCATTCCCCCGATTCTCGACGGCGCCGACACGACGCGGGCGCGCCTCGCGTACGACCCGGCGAAAGCGAAGGAGCTGCTCGCTGCGGCGGGGCATCCGAACGGCATCGATGTCGAGCTGTGGCATTCGCAGGATGCCACGATCTCGCGCCTCTCGCAGGCCGTGCAGGGGTACCTCAACGCCGCGGGTATCCGGACGAAGCTCGTGCAGCGAGATGCGTCGTCGGCACGCGAAGCGTCACGGAAGGGCGAGACCGACCTCACCCTCAAGACGTGGTACGCCGACTACCCCGACGCGGACAGCTTCCTGTACCCACTGCTCTACTCGGGCAGCAAGGGCCCGGGCGGCAACGTGTCGTTCTACGCGAGTGCGGAATTCGACAAGCTCGTGATCGCGTCGCGTCGCGAGCAGGACGATGCGAAGCGCGCGGAGCTGTACCGGGCCGCCGACTCGCTCGCGTACTTCGACGCGCCGATGGTGCCGCTCTTCTTCTACAACGATCTGTACGGCGTGCAGCCGTGGATCCGCGACTTCCAGGTTCCGACGATCTTCAACGGGCAGCGCTGGATCGACGTGAAGATCGTTGGCCCCGAGCAAGGCAACCCGTAGCGCTTGCCGCAATTCATCCTCCGCCGCCTCCTCCTCGCGATTCCGACGCTCGTCGGGGTTCTCGTCGTCGTGTTCCTGCTGTTGTACGTCGCTCCCGGCGACCCCGTGCAGGAAATGGTTGGCGAGCGCGCGGATGCGGAGACGATCGCGCGGCTGCGGCGCGAGCTCCGGCTCGACGACCCGATCCACGTTCAGTTCGGTCACTACGCCAGCGGGGTCGTCCGCGGCGACCTCGGCACGTCGTACATCACGGGACGGCCAATCCTGAGTGACATTGCCGAGCGATTCCCGAAGACCCTGCTGCTCGCGGCGTCGGCGATGGTGCTCGCGGCGGTGCTCGGAATCACCATCGGCGTGGCGAGCGCCCGGCGCCCCGGTGGCTGGCTCGACCGATTGTCGTTAGGTGCCGCGTACCTCGGGATCTCGTTCCCGGTCTACTGGGTGGGGCTCCTGCTCATCCTGCTGTTCGCGGTCACGCTGCGCTGGCTGCCGCCCTCGGGCTACGGGCGGATCGAGTTCCTCATCCTTCCCGCGCTCGCCCTCGGCTCACGATCGATCGCATTCCTCGCACGAGTGACGCGGTCGGCCATGCTCGAGGTGCTGGGAAGCGAGTTCGTGCGCACCGCACGCGCGAAGGGGCTCGCCGAACGGGCTGTCACCATTCGTCACGCGCTGAGGAACGCGCTCATCCCGGTCATCACCGTCCTCGGGCTCGACTTCGGGTACTATCTCACCGGCAGCATCCTCACCGAGACGATCTTCAGCTGGCCGGGACTCGGTCGTTACGTGGTGAACGCCATCTCGCGACGCGACCTGCCCGCCATCCAGGGGTCCGTGCTCTTTCTGAGCGTCGTGTTCGTGACCGTAAACCTCCTCACCGACCTCGCCTACGCGAAGGCCGACCCACGGGTGGCCTATGAGTGAACCCATCAGCGACCACACACCTGTGGTCGACATGCGCTCCGGGACCGCGGAGCCCCCCGCCGTTACGGTCGGGGCGTTGACGCTCTCCGAGTACCAGCAGGCGGCCGCACGGACGGTGAACCGATCGCTCACGACGGGCGAGCGGTTGGTAGACGCCGCTGCCGGACTCGCCGAGGAGGCGGGTGAGGTGCTGGGCGTGGTCCGCAAGCACATGTTCATGCACCACGAGCTCGACCGCGCGCGGCTCGTGACGGAGCTCGGCGACGCGCTGTGGTGCCTAACGGGGGTCGCGACGGCGGTCGGCGTATCCCTGGACGAGGTCGCGGTTGCCAACGTCGAGAAGCTGCGGCGTCGATACCCCGACGGCTACTCCGACAGCGCCAGTGCCCGGAGGGCGGACGCGGCCGGCGACGCGCGTTGAGTTCGGCAGGCCCGCCGGCTCCACGCGGTCACTGTTTCGCCATGACCACCTGAACGCGGACGCCGTCGAACACGCGATCGCCCACGAGGGTGTTCCCGCGCACGTCGAGCTCGAGGTCTTCGAGGAAGGTGTCGGCGCCCGGCACGTCATCGATGTCGACAGTGTTGCCTCGCAGGCTCCACGTCCCGATGAGGTCCTGATCGACGCCCTGAGCTGGAACCGCGATGTGCCCCGTCAGGATACTCCGGTCGAGCAGCCGCAGCGTGAGCGACCCGCCGGCTCGCAGGATGTCCTGCGTGACGGCGCCGCTCGTCGCCGTGAACGTGGTCGCCTCGTACGTACCGGCGACCTCGGCGCGTGTCGGGCCGGTTCCAGCGTCATCGTCATCGCACGCGACGGCGCCTAACAAAGCGCCGAGCACGGTCAGTGCTCGAGCGGATCTCAGCAACTGCATTGAGGCCTCCCTGGTGGGGGAGGCCTCTGCGAAAACCGTGCGGCGAGTCATGAGGGACGCCCGGCTTCGGCCAATCAGCCATCGGCCTCAGCTGATAGCTGACCGCTGCCGTCAATCATCCGTCTGCCCGAAGATATCCAGGTTCGAGCTGTGGCCGGGGTTCACCTTCTTGTCCGGGTAGATCCAATGTACCGCCTGGTTCACCGCGATCGCCGCTTCGCCGAACCCCGTCGCGATGAGCTTGAGCTTGCCCGGATACGTCGTGATGTCGCCCGCGGCATAAATCCCGGGACGCCCCGTTTCCATGGTACTCGTGACCACGATCTCGTCGTTGACGATTTGGAGTCCCCACTCCGTCAGTGCGCCGAGGTCGCTCACGAAACCCAGCATCGGGAGGATCGCGTCCGCTTCCACCGCGCGCGTCGACTTGGCCTTGATGTCCTTGAGCACCACGCCCGTCAAGCGATCGCCTGCCCCGGTGATGTCCGCCAGCTCGTGGAACGTCAGTAGCTGTGCCCGGCCGGCCGCGGCGGCGTTCTGCACCTCGGCCACCGTCGCGGCGTGCGCACGGAACCGGTCGCTCCGATGGACGAGTGTCACCGCCGCCGCGCGATCCAGTAACTGATGCGCCCAGTCGAACGCCGAGTCGCCGCCGCCGATGATCACGATCTTCCGATCGCGAAACGCCTCCGGGTCCGTCACCACCGCGTGCACGCCGCGGCCGTACCACGGTTCCGCGCACGGTTGCGGAAGTCGCCGCGGCGAGAAGGCCCCGATGCCACCAGCGATGAGGACCGCGCGCGACGGGAACTCCGAGTGATCGGTCTCGAGCACGAAGTGACCGTCGACCTGCTCGAGCCCCGTGACACGCTCGTTCAGATACGCCTTGCTGCCGAACTGACCCGCCTGCGCGGCCAGCTGATTCACGAGATCTTTCGCGAGGATCTTCGGGAATCCGCCGACGTCGAAGATGTATTTCTCGGGATACAACGCCGTGAGCTGGCCGCCAAGCTCGGGAAGCGCGTCGACGATGCGCGACGTGGCGCGGCGCATCCCGGCGTAGAACTGGGCGAACAACCCCGTCGGGCCGCCGCCAATGATGGTAAGGTCCGTAATCTCGTGAGTGGTCATGGCGTGGAAGAATAAAGGCTCACGGCGCCGCGAGCGAAACGCGCCAGCCGCCGCTAGCTTACCGCCATGACGACGAAG
>DASURJ010001072.1:0-4149 GCA_036280115.1 Gemmatimonadaceae bacterium | reverse complement strand
ATCGTCCAGAAGTAGATGTGATAGCTGCTCGGCGGCTTCTCGCCGTACTCCCCTCGGCTCGTGTTGAGATCGAGCAGGCTCGGGTCCGCCTCCAGCAGCTCGCGGGCGCGGTCGGCGAGACCGAGGGCGGCAGCGAGAAAGATGTCGGTGGCGGCGCCGCGCTCGACGAGATAGCGCGCAAGGTCGTAGCGCCCCGCACCGCGCTTGTGGTCGAGCATCCACTGCGCCGGTGTCGCGCGGTGGTCGACGTCGCGCGCGTCGATGTCCGCACCAGCATCCAGGAGCAGGTCGACCACCGCTCGCGACTGGGCGAAGTGCAGCGGTGTCTGCCCGTCGCCGCCGCGCATGTGTACGCGCGAGGGATCTTCCGCGATCAGGCGGGAGAGGAGCTCGAGTCGGTCGAGGTGTGCGGCTGCACAGGCGTCGGGGATGGCGCCCGCGGCGAGCAGTCGTTCGGCGGCAGCGCCTTTCGCGGAGTACAGGGCGTGAAACCCGCCAGCCCACCATTCGCTGCGCCGGTTCGGGTCCGCGCCGAACTCGAGGAGCACATCCACCATCTCGGCGTGGTTCGCGAACGCGACGATCGCCGGCGAGTTGAAGTCGAAGACGGGGTCGTTGATGCGCTTGCGGAATTCCGGATGTCGCTGAAACGCGCGCCGCACGGCGCTCGCGTCGTGACGCCGAAACGCGTCGTGCAGTTGCTGCTCGGGCGTGCGTCTATCATCCGCCTGGGCGTCGATGTGCTCCTTGAGCGCCGCCCAGCTCGCGAAGCCATACTCGCGCGCGAGCGTGAACTGCGCGTCGGCGAGCGTGATCTCCTGCTTGTCGGGGAGCACGGCGCGAACGCGCGCCTGTGCCTCGGCCTCGCCTGCGCCGAATGCCTGCAGCAGTTCCTTGGCCTGCTTCTTCTGCTGCGCGAGGTCCGGATGTGCCGGGAGCGACCGGCTGAACGGCGATGACATGGAGCGCCTCCTTCGTTACGGCCGGTGTCCGCACGATCGGCCCGAAGAGGGCGTTTGATCGGATTCGACTTCGGGAGATGGGCGCCGCCCTTTCCGCGGACCGGAGGCGCTCTCTGGCGCCATCGGTAAGGTAGGCCGACTCGAGGAAAACAAAAGGGCGCTGGTCGCTGTTAGCTGAGCTGGCACTGGTTGACGCGAAAAGCGTCCACCTGCGCTGCAGGGTGAACTGCTCCCAGGGACGGTTGCGTCCCGAGCGGCCGTTACCCCGCAGCAACCAGTGCCAGCTAACAGCTAACCAGCGCCGTTCCTGTAGTCCAACCAGTTCCAGCTAACAGCCACCAGCGCTGTTCTCGTAGTTCTGGAGTGTGCATGATTCCCGCCTGCGCGAGCACGATCGCATGATGGGCATGCGGTGGCGACGCACAGCTTCCGGAGGAGCATCGATGGCGACGAAGAAGGCGAAGACCGCGGCGCGCAAACGCGCGCAGCCGGCACGACCACGCGCGACGAAGAAACGACCGGCCACCAAGCCGACCGTGGCCAGGACTGTCCGTGCGCCGAAGGTTGCGGCGGCCGCCGTGGCGGCGTCGGACGCGATCGGTGCATCGACCATCATCTATATCCACGGGATCGGCAACAAGCCGCCGGCCTCGGTGCTCAAGGGGCAGTGGGACCAGGCGCTCTTCGCGTTCGACCTGGGCGAGCGAAGTCGCATGGCGTACTGGGTGGACCGCGAACGTTACCCGGCGCCGCTCGAGGGCGCGGCATTGGGCGGCGACTTCTCCGACCCGACCGAGGAGGCGCCGCAGGGCGAGTTCTCTCCGCGCGCGCAGCGAGCGCCATGGGACCCGGCAGCGGAGCTCGGCAAGGTGGAGGACGCGCTCACGGAGCTCGTCAGCACACCTAACGAGCCGGCCGCCAGCGCCGCCGAAGCGGAGCGGCTCCGCAGCCTCGCGGCACGGATGCTCGGCGACACGCCCCTCACGAACGACGCGGACTACGAGGTGCTGGCCGAGCAGCTGCGTGGTCCGGACGGCGCCGAGGTGCGCCGCATTCAGGCGAAGCGCTACGGCGCGAGCGCGGTGCAGGCGAAGATCTTCGGCTTCCTTCCCCGTCCAATGCGCCAGTGGCTCACCCGCCACATGACGCGGATGTTCCTGCGCGACGTCAACGATCTGTTCGTGGACAAGACGAAAGGGAACCGCATGCGCGAGTCGCTCCGGGAGCGTCTTCGCGCGGGCGGCGGGCCGTTCGTCATCATCGCCCACAGTCAGGGGACGATGATCGCGTACAGCGTGCTCATGGAGGAGGAGTTCGCCGGACTCGACGTGAGGCTCCTCGTCACGCTCGGCTCACCGCTTGGTATCAAGGAGGTCCAGGATTTCATCAAGGACCTCACCGGCAAGCGGAAGCTGACGACGCCGCCGGGCGTGCGCCGATGGGTGAACGTGTGCGACCCGCTCGACCCGGTCGCGCTCGACAAACGCCTGGTGAGCGACTACGGCCCTAACGCGAATGGCGTGAAGGTCGAGGACAACATGCGGTTCAACCCGGATTCGCCGCGCCATCCGCATTCCGGAACCGGCTATCTCGCCATGGAGGAAGTGCGCTAGCCCGTCCGGGAAGGCGTCGACACCGGGCTCTTCCAGCCCGTTGCGCGGTTCAAGATCGCGAAGGACGTCGTCCGCGCGTACGCCGACAGCGGCCCGAGCGAGCGGCATCGGATTCTCGTGCAGCTCGAGGACTTCGCCACCACGGAGCTCACGCGAGAGTCGGCGCTGGAGCGCATCTACGAGCTGCTCGGTGCGTCGGACGAGAGCTCGGCGGCGCGTCAGGCGCTCGCGCCCGAGGAGCTGCATCGGTACGTCGCATTGAACCTGACGCGTCACGAGGCCGAGCTTCTGAGCTCGCGTGCTCATGGCGACAAGAAGTTTCCTGTGGCGCGCCTCTGGAAGAACAGCGAGAAGTGGGCGTACCTCGACCGTTCGATCCACACGACGCACGCCTTCCCGGGCCATAACAGCTATCAGGCAGCGGGCGCGGATGTCACGTGGGCGGTGCTCGATTCGGGCATTCACTGGACGCATCCGCACTTTCACAGCGCGAGCGGCGGCACGATCGCGCGCGTGTACGACTGCACGGACGCGTCACAGCGCCAGGGGCGCGCGACGTTACGTGCGCTCGACCCGACCGACCCGAAGGACGCCCGCGCGGCCGCGGACCGGTTCGGCCATGGGGCACACGTCGCGGGCATCATCGCGGGCCGGTACAAGGTCGCGGACGGCGACGGCCGCGAGCGGACGATGTGCGGCATGGCACCCGACGCGAAGCTCGTGATCTACAAGGTCCTCGACAACAACGGGTCGGGCGAGGATTCGTGGATCATCAAGGCGCTCGACCACATCTTCGACACGAACGAGCGCGCCGGGAAGGTGGTCATCCATGGCGTCAACCTGAGCCTCGGCGGCGAGTTCGACGTCGAGGCCTTCAACTGCGGACACACGCCGCTGTGCGTGGAGCTGCGCCGGCTCTGGCGGCAGGGTGTGGTGGTGGTGCTCGCGGCCGGGAACGAGGGGTTCGCGTCGCTCAGCACGTCGGACGGCGATCACGTGCAGGCCAACATGGGGATGTCGTTAGGTGACCCGGCGAACCTCGAGGACGCGATCGTGGTGGGGTCGGTGCACAAGGACAGCCCGCACACGTACGGGACGTCGTTCTTCTCGTCGCGTGGTCCTACGGCGGACGGGCGGATGAAGCCCGACTGCGTCGCGCCCGGGGAGCGGATCTTCTCGGTGCGGAGCGACGCGCGCGATGTGAGCCCGAACGCGACGTTCGCGCAGCTCTACACTGAGATGAGCGGCACGAGCATGGCGGCCGCGGTGGTTTCGGGCGCGGCGGCGATGCTGCTCGAGGCGCAGCCGGCACTGACGCCGGCGGATGTGAAGCTGGCACTGCAACTTACGAGCAACCGCGTCCCTGGCGCCGGGTTGATCGAAGCGGGCGCCGGTTCCCTGAACGTCGCCGCCGCGGTCCTGCTCGCCAAGGGTCAGTGGCAGGAGCTGTCGCTCGGTGGGGAATTCCCTCAGACCGCCGGCCTTGCCTTCAACGTGGATGAACCGACCCTCACCCTCGATGGGCTCTCAAGCCAGATTCTCGTGTGGGGCAACGGTGCCCTTCCCGATGTGCA
>DASURJ010001071.1:0-15353 GCA_036280115.1 Gemmatimonadaceae bacterium | reverse complement strand
GGGCCGGCGGAGAGCACAGGAAACGCGTTCGTCTCGTATTGCCCGGGCGGCAGGCGCGGGGCATCGACCATCCGGGCGCTTCGAGCGCGGAAGCCGCGGGCGATAAAGGGTTCATGAGCCATTGAGTCGTCTCCCGTTAGGCAGAGTGGCACCTCAGCCGGCAGTCGCCATCGCGGGGTGGGCGCCGCGTGGTTGGTACGTTCCGGGTTCTGTTCGGAAGCTCACCGCGAGGCGGGTCCATCCGTTGATCGCGATGACGGCCATCGTGAGCGCGAGCAGCTCGGACTCGGCGAACTCCGCGCGCGCCTGCTCGTAGGCGTCGTCCGGCACGCCGGTGCGGGCGACCTCCGTCACTGATTCCGTCCACGCGAGCGCCGCTCGCTCGCGTGGCGTGAAGAATGGCGTCTCGCGCCACACCGGGATGGCGTACAACCGCTGCTCGGTCTCGCCGCCAGCTCGCGCGTCCGTGGTGTGCACGTCGACGCAGTACGCGCAGCCATTGATGTATGAGGCGCGGAGCTTGACGAGCTCGAGGAGCCCGGGCTCCAGGCCACTCGCGTGGGTGAAACGCTCGAGCGCGGCCATGGCGCGCATGGCCTCGGGGCTGACTTTGCGGTAGTCGATGCGAGCGGTCATGGCTGTCTTGATCGCGGGATGAGAATTGCCGGCCGTTGGCGTACGCGCATCCGGCAGCGTGAATGCGTCCGCGGGCACAATCTCTCGGCGAAGCGACGATCGCCCAATTGTATGATGGTATTGGTCGGCTTCGACATCGAATGCTGAGCCTGCTCGCCTCCACTGTCGAGGCCTAACGAGCGCGCCTGACGCGCTCGACTGATCGCGCGATCGAACCGCGAGCTTCGCGTCGACTGGTCCCGGTGATACCAAGGTATCGGCGATACCATCGGGTCATAGGCTGATCGCGATGGGCCCGGAAAATTGGCTGTGCACTTGGCGAGCGTGCATCCGGCCGACTGGATGCGCTCACGAACCGTTCTCAACGGGGACCCCATCATGACACAGCTCGACACCATGGATGCGCCAGCCGTGGCACCGGCCTCGCGCCAGGCGACCAGCGAAGACCACATTCGCCCCTTCCGCGCGCACGTGCCTGACGCCGATGTCGCTGACCTCCGGCGGCGCCTCGCAGCGACCCGCTGGCCCAGCAAGGAGCTCGTCCAGGATCGGTCGCAGGGCGTGCAGCTGGCGACGCTCGAGGAGCTCGCCCGCTACTGGACCACCGAGTACGACTGGCGGCAATGCGAGGAGCGCTTGAACGCGCTACCGCAGTTCACGACCGAGATCGACGGGGTAGATATCCATTTCATCCATGTCAGGTCCCAGCACGAGAACGCGTTGCCACTCATCATGACGCATGGCTGGCCCGGCTCCGTCATCGAGCTGCTCGAGACCATCGGTCCTCTGACCGACCCGACCTCGCACGGTGGCACCCCCGGCGATGCGTTCGACCTGGTGCTGCCGTCTTTGCCTGGCTACGGCTTCTCGGGCGAGCCGACCGAGCTCGGCTGGGATTCCGGCCGCATCGCCCGCGCGTGGGCGACGCTGATGGAGCGCCTCGGCTACACGCGCTACGTCGCGCAGGGGGGAGACGTGGGCGCCGACGTCACGGACGCCATGGGGCGGCAAGGGCCAGTCGGGCTCGTCGGCATCCACCTCACCCTGCTCGCGCCGGCGTTAGGCATCGTCGATCGACTGCCGGCGGAATCCGAGCAGGAACGCGCGGCGCGCGACGCGGTCGCGACGTTCAGGACGGGCGGGTTCGGCTACTTCCTGGAGCAGTCCACCCGGCCACAGACGATCGGCTATTCCCTGCTGGATTCGCCCGTCGGGCTCGCGGCCTGGATGCTCGACCACGACACGGACAGCTACTACAAGATCTCTCGAGCGTTCGTCGACGGCCGACCCGTGGGCGGTCTCACCCGGGAGAGCATTGTCGACAACATCACACTGTACTGGCTGACGCGCACCGGCGCCTCGGCCGCCCGGTGGTATTGGGAGTTCGGACGGTTTCTCGCCGCGGTGGGCGACAAGGCCCCGCCGCCGGTCAAGGTGCCCGTCGGCTTCACGACGTTCCCCGGCGAGATCTGGGCTGCCCCACGCTCCTGGGTCCAGGCGATCTACCCGGGCCTCGCCTACTTCAACGAGGTGGACCGCGGCGGACACTTCGCGGCATGGGAAGAACCGGCACTCTTCGCGTCGGAGCTGCGGGCGGCGTTCAGTCCGCTGCGGTAACGCGTGGTTCGGCGGCCGGCGCGCAACGGTAGGTGCGCCGGCGCCGACGAACCTAACGATCACCCGTGGCCGGCCGTCACCTGCTCCGGGTTGCAGGGAATGGAAAACCCGAAGGTGGCACCGGGCCCCTCGTTCGGCTCGACCCAGAGACGTCCGTGATGCCGCTCGACGATCGAGCGGCTGACCGACAGCCCGATTCCCATGCCGCCCTGTTTCGTGGTGTAGAACGCGTCGAAGAGCTTGTCCATGCTCTGCTGGTCGACGCCGACGCCGGTGTCTCGCACGCTCACGCGCAGGCGCTCGCCGGCCTCGAGTTCAGTTCTGATCGTCAGCTCCCGGACGCGGCCATCCACCTCGCGCATCGCATCGGCGGCGTTGAGGAGCAGGTTCATGATGACCTGCTGCAGCTGGACGCGGTCGCCGACGACGGAGGGGAGGTCGTCGGCCAGCTCCGACCGAAGCATCACCCGGTTTCTCTGCAGGTCACTCAGCGACAGTGCGATCACCTCTCGCGTGACCTCGCTCAGGTCCATCGATTCCAGCGTGAAATCCTTCTTGCTGAAGAGCGCGCGCAGCCGCGTGATCACGTCCGACGCGCGATGGCCATCGCGGATCGTCCGCCTGGTGGTCTCGCGCGCACCGTCCAGGTTCGGAGGGTCGGTGTCCAGCATCCGGAGGCACGTGCTTGCGTTCGTGATGATGCCCGCGAGCGGCTGATTGACCTCATGGGCGATCGAGGCGGTCAACGTACCGAGGGTCGTGACCCGCGCCACGTGGGCGAGCTCGGAGCGTGCCCTGTCGAGCGCCTGTTCGGCGGCCTTGGTCTCCGTCACGTCCTGGATCGCGCCGATGAACAACGGTCGGGCCGCGATCCGCTCGACCACGTGAGCGACCGCGCGTACGTGCTTCACCTTTCCGCTCGCGGTGACGATCCGGAAAACGAGATCGAACTCCACCCCGCCGAGGGAGCGCGCGAACCCCGCGTCGAACGATGGCAGGTCCTCGGGGTGGATGACATCGCGAACCGCCTGCACCGTGATCTTGATGGCGGGATCGAACTCGAAGATGCGGTAGAGCTCCTCCGACCATGTGTGCTCGTCGGCGACGATGTCCGCCGTGAAGTTTCCCGTGTGACTCAGCCGCTGGCCATCGGCGAAGCTGTCATAGGCGCGCCTGAGCTCTGCCTCCGCCTGCTTTCGGTCTTCGATGTCGGTGTTCACCCCGTACCACTTCACGATGCGCCCGCTGTCATCACGCAGCGGGTTCGTACGGAAGAGAAACCAGCGGTAGTCTCCGTCGTGCCGGCGCAGTCGCGCTTCGGCCTCGCCCGCCGCTTCGGATGTCATGATGCGTTGCCAGGTAGCCGCCAACCCGTTCAAGTCGTCGGGGTGAAGCGCAGCGGCCCAGCCCCAGTCGCTCGCCTGTTCCGCGGTGAAGCCTATGAAATCCAGGTAATGCCGGTTGAAGAAGTCGGCGGTACCGTCCGGACGCGCCGACCAGGCGAGCGCCGGTACGGTGTCGATGATCAGCTTGAGCTCGCGCTCGCTTCGCTTGAGCGCATCCTCCGCGCGCTTCCGCTCGTCGATGTCCGTCAACAGCACGCACCAGCGGGCGATGCGTCCCTCGGCGTCGCGAAGTGGAAAGCCGCTGTTCTCGAACCAGCGATAGACGCCGTCGGACCGCCGGAATCGCTGGCGAATGCTGTACGGAGTTCCGGATTCGATCGATCGGGTGAAGACCTCGATGACGTGCGGCAGATCTTCAGGGTGAACGGTGTCGTTCGTTCCCCAGTGTCTCAACTCCTCCAAGGTCTGCCCGAAGTACTCCAACAACTGGCGGTTGACGACTTCGACGTAGCCAGTCGCTGACAGCACAGCGACCAACCCGGGGATACCGTCAACGATCAGGCGCGACTCACGCTCGCTTCGGCGCAGTGCTTCGTCCGATCGTCTGCGTGCCGCAGCCTCGTGCTCCAATGCTTCGGTGGCTGCAGCCAGGTCAGCCGTGACTTGTGCGAGACTGCTACGCAGTCTCGCGATTTCCTCGGCGGGAGATTCGAGCACAGGCTCCACGTCGGACCGCCTTGCCAGAAGTGCACGTGTTCCATCGGGCTCCTTAGAGATGCTCTGGCATGTGACGCCAGTCCAGCCACGTCGACGGGGAGGTGTCCGACACAGGTAGTGGCGGGGTCGCGCGCCCGCGCGCCGCGTGGCCGATACCAAAGTGTCGGCGATACCATCGGGTAATGGGCTGTTAGGCACCGCCCTGGAAGATTGCCTTCGCGCTCGCACGGTCGCATCCGCCCGACCGGATGCGCGTTGCGAAACACTTCTTCCACGAGGAGCTCACCATGATCCATTTTGGCACCGGTCCGCACCTCGGCGCGAGCGACGCCGCGCGCGCCCGGGACAGGGCGGCCCCTCTCTGCATCTACGCACTCGGCCTTGCCGTTGCTTCGTCCAGTCCGGTGCTGGCCGCGGCCCAGACCGAAGCATCGAGTCGTCAGGTTCGAGCGGCGGTCTCGAGGGGAATTGTCATAACGCAGCTCGCCACCATCGACGCACCGGCCGCGACACCGGCCTCACGCGAGGTGGTGAGCGAGGACCACATCCGTCCCTTCCGCGCTCGCGTGGCAGACGCCGACGTCGCCGACCTGCGGCGGCGGCTCGCGGCAACTCGCTGGCCCGACAAAGAGACCGTCACGGACCAGTCGCAAGGCGCGCCGCTCGCGGACCTCCGGGAGCTCGTCCGCTACTGGGCGACCGACTACGACTGGCGGAAGGGCGAGGCGAAGTTGAACTCCTATCCCCAGTTCGTGACGAAGATCGACGGCGTGGATATCCACTTCATCCACGTCAAGTCGCGCCACCCGAACGCCATGCCGCTGATCGTCACGCATGGGTGGCCGGGCTCGGTGTTCGAGCAGATCAAGCTCATCGGCCCGCTGACCGACCCGACGAAGTATGGCGGGCGTGCCGAGGACGCCTTCGACGTCGTGATTCCCTCGCTCCCGGGCTTCGGCTTCTCGGGCCGTCCGACAGAGGCAGGGTGGGGGCTGGAACGCATCGGCCGTGCGTGGGCGGAGCTCATGCAGCGCCTCGGGTACTCGCGATACGTCGCGCAGGGCGGTGACTGGGGGGCGGGGGTCGTCGAGGCGATGGGACGTCAGGCGCCGGCTGGCCTGCGCGGCATCCACACCAACCTGCCCGCCGTGCTCACGCCCGATGTGGAGGCGGCGTTAGGCGGCAACGCGGCCGCACTGTCCGCGCTCACCGATAAGGAGCGCGCGGCCATCAAAGACTTCGGCATGTATCTCGGGAACGGCGGGCTGTCGTACCTGGTGATGATGGGCGCGCGGCCGCAGGCAGTCGCATACGGCCTGACGGACTCGCCCGCCGGTCTCGCGGGATGGATGCTCGTCCACAGCGGCTTCACGAAGTGGTCGTACGGCACGGACCCCACGCAGTCGCCGACGAGAGATGACGTGCTCGACAACTTCTCGCTGTATTGGCTGACGAACACCGCTGCCTCGTCGGCGAGGATCTACTGGGAGCAGCGCGCCTCGAGCCTCGTGAGTGCGACCTCGCAGAAGACTGCCGAGATCAAGGTGCCGGTCGCCATCACGGTGTTCCCTGACGAGGTCATTCGGGCTCAGGAAGCATGGGCGCGGCGAGCGTTCCCGACGCTCAGCTACTTCAACGAGGTAGATCGGGGCGGCCACTTCGCGATGTGGGAGCATCCCGAGCTGTTCGCGGCAGAGCTGCGTGCGGCGTTCAAGTCGATGCGATAACACCGTGCCTCGGCGGCGAGCGACAAGCCTAACGTGGCTCTGCCGCTCACCGCCCGACCATCTCAACCCGAAGGGGGTTATATGAAAATGACACTGCTCATCGCTGCGGTCGCGCTGATTGGCGGAACCGGTTCGATGGTTTCCATGACGGCCGCCCAGCAGGCGGGGATCAAGCGCACCGATCTGCAGCGGCACGACCTCGGTGCAACCGGTCGCGAAGTCCTCCAGGTGCGTGTCGAGCTCGCTCCGGGCGTGTCCTTTGGGAGGCACACGCACCCGGGCGAAGAGGTCATCTACATGCTCGAAGGCACGCTGGAGTACGAGGTCGAGGGCAGACCGCCGGTCACGCTCGAGGCTGGCGATGTCCTGTTCATCCCGGCGCGAGCGGTTCACGCGGCACGCAACCCGGGTCGCACGAACGGGGCCGAGCTCGCGACGTACGTGGTCGAAAAGGGGAAGCCACTTCTCACAATGGTGAAGTGAGGCCGCCATGACAGACCTCATCGACACCGATCGCCGCCGCTGGTTAGGCGCCGGCGCCATGGCCGTCGCGGGGGCGCAGCTGGGGTTCTACAACCCGACCCTCGCGCCGGCGACGTCGGATGCCATGAGTCCTCTGGGCGCTGGAGACGAGTTGACCTCACTTCGGACGGCAACAGCGTGGCTCAACTCGCCGCCCCTCACTGCCGCCGACTTGCGGGGCAAGGTCGTGCTCATCGACGTCGGGACGTACACGTGCATCAACTGGCTGCGTACGCTTCCCTACGTTCGAGCATGGGCCGAAACGTACAGGTCGCATGGCCTGGTCGTGATCGGCGTGCACGCGCCCGAGTTTCTCTTCGAGCAGGATGTCGGGAACGTGCGCCGAGCGGTGAAGGACATGCGCGTCGAGCACCCGGTCGCGGTCGACAATAGCTTCTCGATCTGGCGCGCGTTTCGAAACAGGTACTGGCCGTCGCGCTATCTGATCGATGCGCGAGGGCGCATCCGGCACCGTCAGTTCGGCGAAGGGGAATACGAGCGGTCGGAGCGAGCCATCCAGCAAACACTGACCGAGGCGGGAGCTCGCGGCATTGGCCGTCAGCTCGTGTCCGTCGAGGGCGAGGGGATCGAAGCCGCCCCCGACTGGGAGAGCCTGAAGTCGCCGGAAACGTATCTCGGCCACGAGCGAACCGAGAACTTCGCGTCGTCCGGTGGCCTTGCTCCGGACGAACGTCGCATCTACGCGGCCCCGGCACGGCTGAGACGCAATCAATGGGCGCTTTCGGGTGACTGGACCGTGACGCATCAGGCCGCGGTCCTCAACCGTGCGAACGGCCGTATCGCGTGCTCCTTCCACGCCCGCGACCTGCACCTCGTTCTGGGGCCGGCGCTGCGGGCTACACCCGTTCGGTTCCGTGTGCTCCTCGATGGGCGGTCACCCGGTGATGCGCACGGCAGCGACGTCGACAACGATGGCCATGGGACGATCACCGAGCAGCGGCTGTATCAGGTGCTCCGACAGCCGAAGCGGATCGTCGATCGGCAATTCACGATCGAGTTTCTCGATGCGGGCGTCGAGGCGTTCGCGTTCACCTTCGGGTAGCCGAAGCCTAGGGAGCGACCAGTGATGGATGAATCGATTGACGTCGACCGCCGTCGCTTCGTGAGCAGTGCGCTCGCGACCCTGGCGGCTGTAGAACTTCGTGGGCTCGAGAGGGCCGGGGCCGCCCGTCGGCACGGGGCGCCAAGCAGGCAGGGCGTGGTGCATCAGCCCATCGGTCCGGTAAAGCAGATCGATGCCGGTGTGCTCGACGTGGGATACGTCGACGCGGGTCGCACTACCGCTCCTGTCGTCGTTCTGCTGCACGGATGGCCCTACGACATTCACAGCTTCGACGAGGTCGTGCCGTTGCTGACCGCGTCGGACCATCGCGTGATCGTGCCGTACCTTCGGGGCTTCGGCACCACGCGATTCCTGTCAGCCGCGTCGCCGCGGAACGGCCAACAGGCGGCCCTCGCCGTCGACGTCATCGCGCTCATGGATGCACTCGAGATCGACCGCGCGGTCGTCGCCGGATTCGACTGGGGAGCCCGTACGGCGGCCATCGTCGCCGCGCTCTGGCCCGGGCGGTGCCGCGGGCTGGTTTCCGTCAGCGGATACCTGATCGGCAGCCGCGCAGCCAGCCGGGCTCCGCTCCCGCCGGAGGCCGAGCTCGCGTGGTGGTATCAGTACTACTTTGCCACCGAACGTGGCCGGGCGGGCTATGAGAAGTACCGACGCGAGTTCGCGAAGCTGATCTGGCAGCTCGGTTCGCCAAAGTGGCTCTTCGATGACGCGACGTTCGACCGCAGCGCAGCCTCCTTCGACAATCCGGATCACGTGAGCATCGTGATCCACAATTATCGCTGGCGACTCGGCTTGGTGGTGGGCGAGTCGCGATACGACGATCTCGAACGTCGACTTGCCGCGGCCCCATCCATCACGGTCCCGACCATCACGCTCGAGGGGGATGCCAACGGTGCGCCGCACCCCGCGGCGAGTGCGTATGTAGGAAAGTTTTCGGGGAAGTATGCCCACCGAGTGGTGACAGAGGGAATCGGGCACAACCTTCCTCAGGAGGCGCCGGGAGCTTTCGCGCAGGCCATCGAGGCGGTCACGCGATGGTGAGACGAGCGGGAGACAAACGTGACGGTGCGATGCCACGGATCTCGACCGAGTGACTGCTACGGAGCCGTGGCGGGTCCCGATCGCAACAGCCCCCACAGGTGCTCGACGCACTCACGAAAACGGGGCGACGCGCGGCTTCGCTCCTCGCGCGCAACCGGAAGGTCGATCGGCACGATCGCGCGCACACACGACGGGCGCTCGGAAAGTACCACTACCCGGTCGGCGAGAAAGACGGCTTCGTCCAGGTCGTGAGTGACCATGACGACCGTGCGATCGTGCTCGCGCCACAGCTTGACCAGCTCGTCCTGCATGGCGCGGCGGAGCTGCGAGTCGAGCGCGGCCAGCGGCTCGTCGAGTAGCACGCACGACGGCTGCGCGGCAAGAGCGCGGGCGAGCGCCAACCGCTGGCGCATGCCGCCGGACAGCTCGTGCGGGTAGCGATCGCCGAAACCGCCGAGCAGGACACGGCGAAGCCAGGCGTCCGCGATGCGGCGGCGCTCGAGAGCCGGCACGCCCATCGCCTTGAGCGGGAATGCGACGTTATCGCGCGCGGTCATCCACTCGAAGAGCGCGAGCGTCTGAAAGACGACCACTCGATCGCGGCCAGGCGCCGTCACCGGGTGACCGTCGACGAGCACTCGGCCCCGGTCGCATTCGGTGAAGCCGGCCACGACGTCGATGAGCGTCGTCTTGCCGCATCCGCTGGGACCGGTGACCACGACGAATTCGCCTCGCGCGGCGCCGAAGTCGATCCCCGCGAGCACGGGCCACGTCGGTCGGTGTGGCTCGGCACCAGGAAACGATTTGAAGACGCCGTCAACCACCAGTCGCAGGTCGATCAACCGGATGTCCTCCCAAGGTCGCGTTCGTGCCGAGCGTCGCGCCGTTCCAGATCGTCAGCCTACGCTCGAGCGCGCGCAATCCCACGCTCATCACGACGCCGAGGATGCCGATGACCAGCATGCCCGCGACGACGCTGTCAGACCGCAGGAAGAGGCGGGAGAGCTGGATGCGATAGCCAAGGCCCGATTGGCTCGCGACCAACTCGGCCGCGATCAGGCTCATCCACGCCGAGCCGAGCCCGGTCCGTAGTCCGCTCAGAATGTCCGGCAACGCCGCTGGCAGCACCACGTCGGTGACCGTGAGCCAACGGCTCGCTCCCAGACAGCGCGCCGTGTGGATCGTCTCACGCCGCACGCCGGCGATGCCGTGCATGGTCGCCGTCATGATGGGGAAGAAGCCCCCGACGCATACGATGAACACGGCACTCGCGCCGCCGATCCCGAACCAGAGAATGGCCATCGGGATCCAGGCGATCGGCGGAATGGGACGCACGAGCTCGATGAGCGGTAGCAGGTTCCGGCGCACCACCGGCAGGAGCGCCACCAGCGATCCGACACCGATGCCGAGGATCGTGGCGAGGGCGAACCCCGCGGACACCCGACCCACACTGGCCAGCGCGTCACGGATCAGCGCGCCGTCCCGCGCCCAGTCGGCGATGGCCGCGACGATCTCACCGGGTGGCGGCAGGAGCGCCGAACCGATCCAGCCGACGCGCGCGCCGATCTCCCACACCAGGAGCAACACAAGCGGAAGCCATGTCCGGCGGATCATCGAGCCGCTCGCTTCGCGCGCATCACGGTCGCGACGCGAGCAGGATCGGCGACGAGGTCGCGCAGCGCAGCCTCCAGCGGCTTCGCGTCGATGAAGTCCCGCATTGCGACGCGGCGCTTCACCATTCCGTTGTCCGCATTGAAGTCCGCGGCCTCCTGCAGGCGCGCCACGTCACGGGCAGTGAGACGGACGTCAATGTCCCGGAGAGCGACAGCACGGATGTTCGGCTCGACGGCGGCCGCCACGTCGAGCACGGCGGGATCGAAACGGAGCCGTGATGCGGACAGGAACCAGTCGCCTGCTTCGCGCTGGTGCGTCGCGTAGTACTGGTACGCCGCGATGAAGGCCTTCACAAAATCGCTTGCGGCACCGGGATGGCGCTCGTGGTAGTCAGTCGAGAGCATGACCACCGAGGTCACCTCACTGAGGTGGAGCATGCGCGCGAGGCCGCGCTGCTCGAAGCTCGCCGCGGTCGGGTCGTAGCCGGCCATCGCGTCGACGACTCCCCAACTTTCGCCGTCGCCCGCCTCGATCACGCCCGCCTGCTCGGAGATGTCCATGTGCACGATGCGCGTGTCTCGCGTTGGATCGAGTCCCGCCGCGCGGAGCGCCTTGAGCGTCTCGCGCTGTGACGCGGCGCCGAACGGCATCGCGATGGTCCGGCCGCGAAGATCGGCGACCGTGCGGACCGGCGAGTTCCGCGGGACGTAGAGCGCGACGCGGCTGTACATCAGGCGGCAGATGATCTTCCATCTGTCGTCGCGCGCGAGGAGGGCGGCCGCCGGCTGGTCGGCGGTGAACAGGACGTCGACTTCGCCGGCAAGTGCCGCCTCGTTGAGTGGTGCGCCGTACGAGAATCCCTTGAACTCCCCGCGGAGCCCGTTCAGCGCGAGGGCGTTCGTTCGCTGGAGCGTCTGGGCGATCTGTCCCTGGGTCGCCCACGACACCTGCCATCCGACCCGGATCGTGGTCGCGGTCGGGTTCTCGGTGCTCGCACACGCACCGAGAAGCAGCACCCAGACCGCGCGGCGCACGCGTCGCCCACGGCTGGGGAGACCGATGTCGATGACTTGCATGGCGATGCCCGGGGCTTGCGATGGCGTGTTACTGTGCGACGGGATACGACCCCGTCACCAGACGCTCGCGGTCATCCTCCACGGACACGAAGCGTCGGGTGTCGTGCACGAGGTCGTCGCGGACACCCGTCAAGGCGACCGCCCGATAGGCAGGGTAGCCCTGCAGGCGCGTCACGACGTCGCCGCCACGGGGGATCGAGAAGGAGAACGTGACGCCCGGGCCATCGTTAGGCGTCATGACGAGCCGCCCGTGGTGACTCTCGATGATGGAGCGGCTGACGGAGAGGCCGATCCCCATTCCGCTGCTCTTGGTCGTGAAAAACGCATCGAATATTCGCGGGGCGCTCTCCGGCGAGATCCCCGGCCCGGCATCCTGCACATCCAGGCGCACGCAGTCGGGTCCGTCCCGCCCGCTGCGTACCAAGAGATCTCGCGGCCGATCATCGATGTCACTCATCGCCTCCGACGCGTTGAGCAGGAGATTCAGAATGACCTGCTGGAGCTGCACCCGATCCCCCATGGCGACCGGGAGGTCCTCGGCCAACTCCATCCGGAGCACGATGCGATGTCGCTGCAGCTCACTCAGCGTGAGCGTCACGACCTCCCGTGTCGCCTCGTTCAGGTCAACGGGCTCGCTCGCCGGTTCCTTCCTGCTGAACAGCGCGCGGAGTCGCGCGATGACTTCCGCCGCCCGATGGGCATCGCGAATCGCGCGTCGGAGCGTCTCACGGGCACCTTCGACGTTGGGCCGATCCGACGCCAGCATTCGCAGGCCTGTGCTCGCGTTCGTTATGATGCCCGACAGCGGTTGGTTCACCTCGTGTGCGACCGACGCAGTCAACGCGCCGAGAGTCGTGACACGCGCCACGTGGGCGAGCTCCGCTCGTGCTCTGCCGAGCGCCTCCTCCGACAGCCGACGCTGGGTCACGTCCTGAATCGCGCCGACGTATTCGAGCTGGCCCTGATGGTCGCAGGTACCGTGGGCGACGAGGTGCAGGTACCTGACCGAGCCGTCCGGCATCGCCATCCGGTGCTCGCACTCGAAGGGGCGGCCGTCCGGGCGAACACCCGCGATGAGGTCGGTCAGCGAGGGAATGCGCTCCGGGTGGATACGCTCGGCGATCGTGGCGAGGGTCGCAGGCACCTTCGCATCGAGCTCGAGAATGCGATACACCTCCTCCGACAGGGTGATCTCGTCGGTCCCGACTCGCCAGGCAAAGCTGCCGGTCCGGCTGAGACTCTGGGCTTCGGCCAGGAACGACTCGCTGCGTTTGAGCGCGGCATCGCTTTGCGCCCGCTCGATGGCGATGCTCGCAAAGTGCGTGAGTTGCGCGATGAGGTCCTGCTCGGCCGACGTGGGCGCACCGGGCTGGCGTCGGTAGATGGCGAACGTGCCGAGCACCTCGTGCGCCCTCGACAGGATCGGGGACGACCAGCACGAGCGCAGGCCGTGCGACATGGTGAACGTGCACCACCCGCTTGCGTCCCACCGCGTCTCGGCCGCGACGTCCGGGACGATGACCTGTTGCTTCGCCGACGCCGCGAGGCCGCAGGGCCCCGATTCGGGATGGACGGGGCGGCCGGCCTTGGATGCGTAGTAGGCCTGTGGGAGCTTGGGAGCCGCGCCGTGCTGGAACACTGCCGCGCGCGGATCGACGAGAAGGATGCTACACAGGTAGCCGCGCTCGGACTCCTCGACGAGCTGGCACAGGGCCTGGAGCACCACCGGGAGCGGGTCGCCGGAGGCGACCATCTCGAGCAGATGCGTCTCGCCCGCAAGGAGCGCGTCGGTCGTCCGCCAGTTGCCGACGCACGTCTCCCTCATATCGACCGCACGCCGCGCTCGGCTGGGCTCGTCGTCCATGGGTCCTCGCCTGGCGGGTGGCCGAGCCGTCACAATGGGAGGTGAACGGCCGGGGGTCCAGTATACGATGGTATCGATCTGCGCGCCCGTGTGACGTCGGGCCCATCATTGGGGCTGCCCGCACCCGGTTACGGCCGATCGTCGATCGCGATCATCGAGCCTAACGACACCGACTGGCGCATCCTGACCAGCATCGGCGTGGTCTGGCATGTCAGGCATCGCGTGCCGCTGCCGCATGCGACGTGGCCTCGGTCAGCGGGTTCCGCGCGCGTGCCTGCGTCAAGGCCTGCTCGTCGGTGAGGTCGAGCCGGAGCGGCGTGAGCGCGACGAACCCCTGCCGCACCGCCCATCGGTCCGTGCCCTCTTCTACTTCGTCCACCGCTTTCACGGTCACCCAAAAGTGCTTGCGTCCTATCGGGTCCTCGCCGGGTACCACGCGCCCGTCGTAGTGACGTACCGATTGTCGCGCCCAACAGAGCCCGGTCGGCTCGGGCGGCAGGTTGACGTTGACGAGGCACAGCGACGTCTCCGGAAGCAACAGATCGAGGACCTCCTCCACGTAGGGCGCAAGCCGAGCGAAGTCGGGCTCGCCGCCGCGGGTCGGCGTACTGAACGCGATGCCGCGGTTTCCAAGCAGCGCCGCCTGCTTCGCGGCCGCCACGGTGCCGGAGTGCCACATACTGTTGCCGAGGTTATAGCCGAGGTTGATGCCGGACAGGACTACCTCGACTCCCTCCCATAACTCGATGCCGAGCGCGACACAGTCGGCCGGGGTGCCGTTGACGCGGTAGGCGTCGAAGCCGTCGATCGGCGTGCGCTTGACGCTGAGCGGCCGCGAGTGCGTGATGGCGTGCCCCATCGAGGACTGCTCGACGTCGGGCGCCATGATGCGCACGTCACCGTAGCGTGCCGCCGCCCTCGCGAGCGCGAGGATCCCGGGACTGTAGATCCCGTCATCGTTGGCTACGAGGATGCGCATGAGTGGACGTTACTGGAGGCGGTCGCCGGGCACGTCGGCGCAACAATCGGGCCTGAACGCGTCGGTTCTTGCGTTGTACGCGCGTCACCCAGCCGGCGGTCCGATGCGCCTAACGCTAATCCACAACGCCGTTGCAGGAAACGAGCAGCCGTCGCCCGAGCAGCTCATCGCGCTCGGCCGCAACGCCGGTTATCGGGTGCGCTACCAGGACGCGCACGCGGAAGAGTTCGCGCGGGTGCTGGACGAGCCCGCCGACGTCGTGCTCGTCGCGGGAGGTGACGGGACGGTCGCGAAGGTCGCGAAGCACCTCGTCGGCCGCGACGTTCCGCTCGCCGTGTTGCCCCTTGGCACCGCCAACAACATCGCGTTGACGTTCGAAATTCGCGGGTCGGCGCGCGACATCATGGAGGGGCTGTCGGAATCGACGACCACCCCCATGGACGTGGCGCGTGCGACCGCCCCGTGGGGATCGAGGCCGTTCATCGAGGCGGCCGGGACCGGGTTCTTTGCCGGCGTCCTGCGCGACGTCCATGACAGGGAGGCCCGGACGGATGTCGAACAGCCCACAACGCCCGTCGAGGACGCAGCGCGCCGCATGCTGCGGGCGCTCGATGCCTACCGCCCCGTGCGTCGCCACGTCCTGGCGGACGGCGAGGACCTCTCAGGGCGATACTTGCTCGTCGAAGCCATGAACATACGCTCGATCGGTCCGCGCATGGTGCTGGCGCCGGACGCTCACCCGGGCGATGGCTACCTGGACCTTGTCCTCGTACGCGAAACGGATGGGCGGGCGTTCGCGGAGTACCTGGGCGGGATCGCCGACGGCGCCGAGCGTGTCTCGCCGTTCGAGACGCGCCGGGTGCGTCGCATCAGCTTCGTCTGGGATTCGGCTCACGGCCACCTCGATGATGAGCCGTGGCCAGCAGAGGGCGGGGGCGACTCCGCGCCGGTGGTGGACGTGGAGATCGTGGACCCGCCGATCCTCGTACTCGTGCCGGCGTTCAAGGCAATGGGAGGAGCCGGCCGGTTTCGGTGACCGCCGGTGACCGGGGGCGTCTACGACTTGCCCATCGATCGAGCGTGCGAGCGCGCCGGCGACGCGGATCTCCTCGCCTCGAGCGCGGTTT
>DASURJ010001070.1:0-8476 GCA_036280115.1 Gemmatimonadaceae bacterium | reverse complement strand
ATCGACCGCGTAGGTCTTTCCGCCGATGAGCTTGTCGGGGCGGAAGAGCGCGAGCACGGCGGCGGTGGACGTGTCAGTCGCCGTCGTATCCACGTCATAGACCTCGACGGTCACGGGTGCGGTTGCACGGGTTCCGGCGGTATCGAGCAGTAGCAGCAGCGCCGAGCTGTCGACCGCGTAGATCGTGCTGTCCGTGCCGCCACGCGTGAACTGCTGCGTCAGCGTGTCGAAACGGATGACCGCACGCGCGTCGAGCGTGTCGCCGCGCGACGCCAGGAGCAGAAACTCCTCGGTGCCGAGCACGGGATAGCCCGTGATGGTGCTGTCCACCGCGATGAACGTTTCGAGGAGCGTGTCCTTCGACACGATGTTCTGCTCCGGGCATAACGCCGGGCAGGCCGCGAGCCCATCGAGATCCTCCTTGCACGCCACCAGCGTTCCCGTACCAACGACCAGCAGCGCGAGCCCCCACAACCGATTACGCAAGCCGTACACTCCGTCCTTCGACGTCAAAGCTGTCCACGATTGCCATGATCACGGCGTCGACCGGACGGTCTTTCGTCGTGACCGTTAGACGGGCAGAGCTGCCCGTCGCGTAGAGAATCACCTCGCCCACCCCCGCGCCCACGCTGTCCACCGCCACCACGTACCCGCCCTCGCGCCCGAGGTCGGTGGTGAGATTCTCGACCACCAGCAGCTTGAGCGACTCGAGCGATGGGTCCTTACGCGTCGACACGACGGTTCCCACGATGCGTCCGAGCTTCATTGGTGGTGGTGATGATGAGTCAGCGCCGCGGGGGTGAATGGTTGAGGAAGCAACGCTGCCAGGTTCCATTCCGCCGAGCGGCCCTCGAGCGTGAAGCTCACGATCGGGAGGGCTGGCGCGAACTCCACGAGCGCCTGCCGACACATGCCGCACGGCGGCGTGGGATCATCCGCCTCGCTGACGAGCACCAGCATCTCGAACTTCCTGACACCGCCGGCGACGGCTGCGGACAACGCGGCCCGCTCAGCGCAAATGCCGGCTGGATACGCCGCGTTCTCGACGTTGCAGCCTACGAACACACTCCCGTCAGGGCCGGCCAGCGCCGCGCCGACACGAAAGTCCGAGTACGGGGCGTACGCCCGCTCCATCGCCGAAGCCGCCGCCAGACGCAGCGTCTCACCGAGCGAGTCGTTCACAGGCGCGCCCGCCCGAGCGGGACGCGTCATCTCGCTACCACGAGACCAAGAAACGACGCACCGCGTCCGCGGAACGAGAGCCCGAACCAGTCGGCGACGGTTGCCCCGAGGTCGGAGAACGTCGACCGGCGCCCCAGGTCGGCAGGGCGGACACGGGGTCCCGCCGCGAGCAACGGCACGCACTCGCGGGCATGGTCCGTGGACGGCGTGGTGGGGTCGTTCCCGTGGTCGGCGGTAATGAAGAACAGATCGTCCTCGCGCAGGGCAGAGATGATGGACGGCAGAGCCCGGTCGAACTCCCGCAGCGCTCCATAGAACCCCGCAGCGTCGTTTCGGTGCCCAAAAAGCTGGTCGAAATCTACTAGGTTGGCTAACAGGAGCCCACCGGCCGGCGACCGCAGCCATTCGAGAATTGACTCGATCCCCGCAGCGTTGTTCGGCGTATGCATCGACGTGATCGATCGGCCGGCGAACAGGTCATCGACCTTCCCCACGCCCGAGCGCGGCACACCCGCCGCCGCGAGCGCATCCAGCAGCGTCTCGCCCGGTGGCTCGATCGACACGTCGCGGCGATGTGCAGACACTCGCTGAAACGCGCCCGGCTCACCCTCGAACGGCCGCGCTATCACACGCGAGACGTTGTGAGGCTCAACCAGGAGCGCGCGAGCGACGTCACACGCCGCGTACAGCTCAGGCAGCGGGATCACCTGTTCGTGCGCCGCGATCTGGAACACCGAATCCGCGGACGTATACACGATCCACGCGCCGGTCCGCATGTGCTCGGCCCCGTACTCGCCAATGACGGTCGTCCCGCTCGCCACGACGTTCCCGATGACTGAGCGACCGGTCTGGCGAGAGAACGCGTCGATCACGTCGGCGGGGAACCCATCCGGGTACGTCGGAAACGGTCGGGAAAGGTGGAGGCCGGCAATCTCCCAGTGACCCGTGGTGCTGTCCTTTCCGGCGGAGCGCGGGATCATGGTGCCCCAGGCCCCGGACGCTGGCGCCGATGCGTCGAGGCCCTCGATTTCCTTCAGCCTCCCGAGCCCGAGCGACTCGAGCGCCGGGAGGTCGAACCCGCCGACCGCGCGGGCGGTGTTGCCGAGCGTGTCGCTCCCGGCGTCGCCGTAGCTGGCAGCGTCGGGCGCTTCACCGGCACCGACGCCGTCGAGCACGAGGATGACGGCCCGGCGAGCGGGCGACGCGTTAGGCAACGTACACCCGGGGCACGCGAAGCTTGAGCCCCACGAGAATCTCGTAGCTCAATACCTGCCCGGTGTGGGCGACCTCGTCGATGGTCAGCAGCTCGTCGCCGTCACGCCCGATGAGCGTGGCCACGTCACCCACCTCACACGGCGCGTCGGTGACATCGAGCATCACCATGTCCATGGTGACGATGCCCGCAATCGGAACCCGCCGTCCGCGAACGAGTGCCACGCCACGATTACTGAACGCGCGACGATAGCCGTCCGCGTAGCCGATCCCGAGCGTGGCGACCCGCCGCTCGCCGTTCGCGCGCCATGTCGCGCCGTAGCTCACCGTGTCACCATCGGGAACCGTGCGAATCTCGAGCACGCGCGCGCGCAGATGCGCCACGGGCTCGGGCATGAGCGTCGCCCCTGCTCCACCGCCCGACCCGTAGAGGAACACGCCGGGGCGTGCGAGATCCCATGGCGACGGGCCGCCGCGCTCCAGCGCCGGACTGTTCTCGGCGTGCAGGTAGCGAGGCCGCGACGGCAATGCCTCGAGCGCACAGCGAAATCGCCGCAGCTGTTCGACGACCGACCCGTCGTTGAGATCGGCCGAGTGAAAGTGCGTGTAGACGCCCTCTGGTGGCGCGGCGGTCAGGACATCGCGCAGCGACGCGACGGTCGTCCACGGGGCCCCCGCGCGGTTCATCCCCGTGTCGATGGAAAGGTGCCACGGACCGCCAGCCACGGATCGCCAGCGCGTGATCGCATCCGCGTCCCCAAGCGAAGGGCGCAGGTGGGCATCGCGCACGGCCGCGTGGTCCTCGACGAGGAGCGGCGACAGGATGAGAATCGGCCGCGTCACTCCCGCTTCGCGCAGGTCGATACCCTCACTGACCGTCGCGACGCCGAACCCCCACGGGTCGAGCGGCTCGAGCGCCTGGGCAACTCGCCTTGCGCCGAGCCCGTACCCGTCGGCCTTGATGACGGCGAGCATCGGCACACCGGCGCGAGCCGCGAGGGCGGCTCCATTGCGTCGCAACGCGCCGAGGTCGATTTCGACCCAGGCGCGCGTGTGGATGGGCGTTGGTTGACGTGACATTCGCGGAGCGGGTATGATACCCGACCCGAGGAGGCTATGCAAGATAAATCAACGCTTGAAGATACGCTCGCTCTCATGCGCGATCTGCGAGCGCGCTGCGAGTGGGATGCGACTCAGACGCATGACTCGCTGCGGCCCTATCTGATCGAGGAAGCGCACGAGCTGGACGAGGCCATCCGCGAGGGCGATGACCAGAAGATGCGCGAGGAGCTGGGCGATGTCCTGCTCCAGGTCCTGTTCCATTCGGTGGTGGCCGAGCAGCGAGGCGCGTTCGACATTGGCGATGTGGCGGGGGGGCTGATCACGAAGATGCGCCGCCGCCACCCCCACCTGTACGAGGGCGGCGAACGACAGCCCTGGGAACAGATGAAGGCGCGGAAGCGCGCGTCGATCGAGGAAGGGCTGCCGGCCAACCTGCCGTCACTGCATCGCGCGCACCGGCTGCAGGACCGCGCGGCGGGGGTTGGTTTCGATTGGCCCGATGTGGACGGTCCGGCGGCGAAGGTCGAGGAGGAGCTCGGCGAGGTCCGATCGCAGCTACGCGACCACCCGATCGAGCGGACGGCACAGGGCGCGCCGGTGCACGATGAGCGTCACGCCGCGCTCGAGGCAGAGCTTGGCGATCTTCTGTTCGCGGTCGTCAACCTCTGCCGCAAGGCGGGCGTGCATGCGTCACTCGCCCTGGACCGCGCGAACGCGAAGTTCGCGCGGCGATTTTCAGAGGTGGAGCGAGTCGCGGCTGAGCGCGGGCTCGTGGTTGGTGAAGCGAGCCTGGAGGAGCTCGACGCGATCTGGGATCAGATCAAGACGCGCGAGTCGGGTGTGTGAGGAATGCCTCGGTCGGCGGCTCCCCGCGCTCCGGCGTCATCGCGCCATCGGGCTGACGCGGAGGACGCGGCAATACCGAACGCGGAAAGAGCCGCGGCACGCCGCCGTTCGCAACTCCTTCGCACTCGCGCGTGTGGCCGTCCGCCGTTCAGGACGGCGCGACCGACACAAGCCCGCGTCATCCGCGTTCGCTGCTGCCGCGTCTTCCGCGTTCGCTCGTTGGCGCGATGACGCTTGCCTACCGCAATCAAACGATGATTTTCGACTCTGACCCCAATTGCGCCAATTACGGGCGCAGACGGTTCATCAACCTCGGGAATGGGGACGTTTCGCGGATGTGAGGCGTACCGCAGATCCACGCCACCGTGCGCTCGAGGCCGAGGCCGAAGCCGGAGTGCACGAACGTTCCGTACTTCCGGAGGTCGAGGTACCAGTCGTATGCCTCCAGCGGTAGCCCTTCTTCCTTGATGCGATCGAGGAGCCTGTCGTGATCGTCCTCGCGCTGTGATCCGCCGATGATCTCCCCGTACCCCTCCGGCGCGAGGCAGTCGTCGCACAGCACGGTGCGCGGATCCGCCGGGTTTTCCTTCATGTAGAAGGCCTTCGCCTCCCGGGGGTAGTTCATAACGAATACCGGGCGATCGTGTTCCTCGACGATGAGCGACTCGTCTTCAGCGCCAAGGTCCTCGCCCCACTTGATGGGGCTACCCTTCTTCTGGAGGAGGCTCACCGCGTCGCCGTAATCGAGCCGCGGGAATGGTGGCGTGACCCGCTCCAGTGGAGCGGTGTCCCGCTCGAGCTCCTTGAGCTCCTGCTTGCGGCGGTCGAGACAGCGCCGAACGAGGAATGAGACGAAGTCTTCCTGCAGGCGCATGTTGTCGTTCGAGTCGTACCATGCGACCTCGGGCTCGATCATCCAGAACTCGGTGAGGTGGCGCCTCGTCTTCGACTTCTCGGCGCGGAACGTCGGGCCGAACGTGTAGATCTTGCCGAGGGCCGCGGCGGCGGCTTCGCCGTAGAGTTGTCCGGTCTGTGCGAGGTACGCCGTGCCCTCGTCGAAGTACTCCGTGGAGAACAAACCGCTTCGCTCGCCGATGGCGGCGGTGAGGACGGGCGTGTCCACGCGAATGAAACCACGGTCGTAGAAGAAATCCTGGATGGCCTGCTCGACCTCGTGTCTCACGCGGAGGATCGCCTGTTGCCGCGGGCTCCTCAGCCACAGGTGTCGATGGTCCATGAGGAAATCGACGCCGTGCTCCTTGGGCTGAATCGGGTAATCGATCGGGCTCGGCCCGATGATGACGAGGTTGGCGACGGCGATCTCCAGGCCACCGGGCGCGCGGGCATCGACTCGGACTTCCCCGGTGATGGCGATCGACGTTTCTTGCGTGAGGTGCGCGAAGCGCTCCCAGACTTCCGGAGCCACCGCGGACTTCACGACGACGGCCTGAAGCGTGCCGGACCCGTCACGCATGACGATGAAAGCGACCTTCCCTGACGAGCGAAGGTGCGTCACCCATCCACGGACGGTAGCGGTGGCGCCGGCGTGGGTATGCAGCTCGGCGATGCGAGAAGTCGGGACAGTCACGGGATCAGGGTTGGGGACACGTGGGCGCGAAAGCTATGAGAGCCCGGATGCCGGATCAACGGCACGCTTCGGGCGCAGTACCTTTCCGGTGATGACTCTTGCCACTCGACCGGCAGTGCTTCGTCGTGCGCAGGTGCGTGCGCTGAGGGGCGCGCTGACGTGACGCTTCGCTCGCGCCTCGCGCTCGCACTGGTGACCATGGCCGCCATTCTCGTGGCGCCGCTGTTCATCGCGTACAACTCGCTCAACCGCATGCAGTCGGCGGTGCGCGGCGTTCAGGAGGAGGACCTCAACGCGACGCTGCTCGTCGCGCGCATCCGCGCGGCGGCCGAGGAGCTCCGCCAGGCCGAGCTCCAGATGGTGTACGCACCCGACGCCACGACCATGCGCCGCCCCGAGATCCGCGTCGATTCGGCGCTGCGCTCGTTGCGCGCGTTGTCGGATTCGCTCGTCGCGTTCGATCTCGACAGCGCGCACCGCGACGTCGGCAGCACGCTCGAGCAGATTGCGGACGGCATCAGCGCCGAAGCGCGCGCCGTCCAGCGCGGCGAGAGCGTGCGGGCCGACAGCCTGTCGATGGTGCTCCGCCCGGTCATGCTACGCATCGACTCGATCGCGAACTCCACCGTCGGGATACTTCAGGCGCGCACCGCCACGAAGGTGGAGTCCGCGCGCGCCGAGGCGGCACGCGCGCAGCAGCTCACGACGACGGCATTCGCGGTGGCCGTCATCATCGCCGCGCTCATCGCGATCTGGCTCACCACGACGATCAGTCGCCCGATTCGCGACCTCGAGCGCGGGATGCATACGGTGGCGGAGGGAGATTTCACGTATCGGCTCACCATCGAGCCCATGCGGCACGACGAGTTCGGGCGTCTGGCGGAAAGCTTTCATACGATGGTCGAACAGCTCAAGCAGCTCGACCAACTGAAGGCGGAGTTCGTGTCGGTCGCGTCACACGAGCTCAAGACGCCGATCAACGTCATCGTCGGGTACCTGCAGTTGTTGCAGGAAAACGTGTACGGAGACCTGACGCCCAAACAGCGCGAGATCTGCCTGACGCTCGCGTCGCAGGCTCAGGCACTGTCGCGGCTCGTCCGGCAGTTGCTCGACGTGAGCCGGTTCGAGGCGGGCGGCGGGAAGCTGGAGCCTCGTCCCATCCGGCTCGGCCCGTTTCTCGCGGAGTTGGAGTCGACGTTCCGCGTCCTCGCGATCCAGCGGGGAGTGCGGTTTCATGTCGAGCGCGGTGCTCGCCTCCCAGACCAGGTCGTGTGGGACGAGGACCGCATGAGCGAGGTGCTCGGCAACCTGTTGTCGAACGCCTTCAAGTTCACCGACCGCGGCGGGACGGTCGAGTTGTCGGTCTGTCCGTCCAATGACGCCCTTCAACTGCGCGTCCGCGATACGGGTGCGGGTATCCCGCCGGAGAACGTTCCGCATATCTTCGACAAGTTCTTTCAGGCGGACAACCAGGCGGCGGCGGCGGCAAAGGGAACGGGTCTCGGCCTCGCGATCGCGAGGACTATCGTGAATGCGCACGGCGGGTCGATCAGCGTGGAAAGCACGGTGGGCCAGGGGACGACCTTCTCGATCGTTCTGCCCGTTCGGGCAAGCGGTGGCAGACACCACGCGCTCGAGGAGCCGCGTCCCGCAGAGCTGACGGCGTCGTGACCGCGCGCACGCTGGTGTTGCTGGTCGCGGTGGCGGCCGCCTGCGCGAAGCCTGTCCCGCCGCCGCCGGTCGTGGACATGCCGGCGCCCGAACTGCCGCCGGAACCGCCCTGGCCGCGCACGCTCACCGCCGTTCTCGACGCGGTCGAAGCCGGCCGGTTCGCCGTCGCCGACAGCATTCTCGCCGCGTTCGAACAGAGCGAAGCCGGGACGACGGCGGCGGATGAGAGTGCGTTCTGGCGCGCACTCCTCCAGACGGACCCGCGCAACCCAGCGTTCTCGCCGACCACAGCGCGCTCGGCGCTCGAAGCGTACCTGGCCACGCCGTTCGCGGTGAGACGCACGGAGGCTTCGGTGCTGCTGCGTCTCCTGGCGATCTCGGATTCGTTGCGCGCCGCCAATGCGACCGCGCGCACGGGAGCGGAACAGCGCGAGCGGGCACATAACGAAGAGCTGCAACGCTTGCGCGACGAGCTTCAGAAGACGCAGGCGGAGCTCGAGCGCATCAAGCGGAGGCTGGGGTCGCCGAGGCCGTAGCGCGCGTAGCGCGCCGCGCAGCGGCGCGCTACGCGGCGCAGCTATCAGCCATCAGCCATCAGCCATCAGCCATCAGCTATCCGCAAAGCCAAACCCTCGGGACGCCTCCCTGTCGAAGAGGGACATCCCGAGGGTTCTCGCTTTGCATTAGGGGTCAGAGTCCTAACGCATCCTTGTATTGCATCGCGCCATCGGGCGGACGCGGAGGCCGCGGCAGGGGCGGACGCGGGAAGGGCCTCGGAGAACACCTCGCGCGCCTCGGGTGCGGCGTGGCGGGCCGGTCGGAACGGCGATGACGCGGATGACGCGGACACGGCCGGATGAGGGACGCGTCTCGCGCCGGGTTCGGCATCCAGAACGGAGGGGTGAAACGGATGAG
>DASURJ010001069.1:0-5328 GCA_036280115.1 Gemmatimonadaceae bacterium | reverse complement strand
CTCATCCGTTTCACCCCTCCGTTCTGGATGCCGAACCCGGCGCGAGACGCGTCCCTCATCCGGCCGTGTCCGCGTCATCCGCGTCATCGCCGTTCCGACCGGCCCGCCACGCCGCACCCGAGGCGCGCGAGGTGTTCTCCGCGGCCCTTCCCGCGTCCGCCCCTGCCGCGGCCTCCGCGTCCGCCCGATGGCGCGACGCATTGAAACGATGCGTTAGGACTCTGACCCCTAGTGTCCTGTTTGGCAGCCAGCTGCCAACCGCTGTCAGGAGCCTTCCAGCTCGGAGCTGCAGCTAGCAGCCTGCCAGCCCCCAGCTGGCCTGCCAGCTCCCCGCCTATGACGCCGCAGCGCGTCGCCGCCTCCCAACGAGCAGTGCCGGCATGACGAGCATGGCCCCGAACGTCCCGAACACGGTGCCGCCAGCCGTCGCCAGCGCGATCGCCCCGAACAGGTTGGTCAGCTCCGTCCCCACCGCGAGCGGGATCAGACTCGCCAGCGATGTGACCGTGACCAGCACGATGACACCCGAGCGGCTCGCGGCGGCGCGCACCACGTCGGTGGCCGTCAGGCCTAACGACGTCATGGCGCTCCGGCGTGCGCGCCGACGCTCCAGCGCGGCGTCGATGAGCAGAATGGCCTGGTTCACGGCAAGGCCGACGACGAGAATGACCCCGACTGCTGCCTCTCGCGTGAATCCGGCCTTGGCGGCCCAGAACGCCGCGATCACCCCTGCGAGCGCGAGCGGAATGGCCAGGAACACCATCCACGCCCCCCAGACCGAGTCGAACACGACGGCGACGGAGAGGATCACGAGGACGAGCCCGACGCCGAAGACGAGCCAGAGTCCTCGCTCGCTCTCGTCAGGCACGTAGCCGAAGCCGCCCTGCGCGACGGAGACGCTGTATCCGGCGGGCACCGCGATCGAGGCGAGGAACGCCCGGTGGGTTCGCTGCGCCAACCTCCCGGGGCCGCGGAACTCGTACGCGACGATGCGCACGTACTGCTGGTCCTCGCGACTGATCGAGTTGATCGCCTCACGTTCCCCTACCGCCGCGACGTCGCCAATGCGTACCGGCGTGCCGGTGGCCGTTGGAATCAGCGCCTCACGCAGCTCGTCGAGGGAGCGTTCGCGCGCGCCGCTGGCTTTCACCGTCACGGGGATCTCGTCGCCGCCGATCTCGATCAACTGCCGTCCAACGGGCCCGCGTACCTCGCGCGCGACCGCCTGTGTGAACTGCGCGGCCGTGATCCCGAAGCGCGCGAGTGCCTCACGATCGGGGTCGAGCGTGACCGCGTACCCGCGTTCGCGCGCGAAGAAGCTGGCCGCGTTGACGTTCACGTCGCGAACGCGCGGGATTCTTTCCAGTCGCTCCTTGAGATCGAGCGCGAGCCGCTCGACCCCCTCGTACGAGTACCCGAGGACGCGGATCCGGCTCGTCTGCATCGACGCCGCACCGAAGCCCGAGGAGAATCCCGGGCCCTGCCCGAACACGCTGATCGACGCGCCCCCGATGAACACGGCACGCTGGGTCAGCTGTTCCTCGAGGTCCTGCGGCCGGCCACTGAACTGCCCGTCGCGCGTGAACAGCACGCTCATGCGGGCGCTCGTGCCCCAACTCTGCGCGGTGACCTGCTCCACCTCGGGATACCCGCGCAGAACGATCTGCTCGAGCTCGCGGATGCCCCAGTCCAGGCTCGCCGGATCACTCCCGCGCGGGAACGACAGCGACGCACTGAGCGTCGTGCGCTGATCCCCGCCATACCCGCCGAAAGCGAATCGCGGGACCTTCTTCACGAACCCCCACGTCAGCACGCCGAGCACGGCCACCGTCCCGACGAGCGTGGCCCAACGCCAGCGAAGCGACGACACGACCAGTCGAGTGTAGGCGCGACGCGCCCGCGGCCAGCTCGCCTGTCGAACCCGGTGACCGGCACCTAACGCGGGGACGAGCAGCACGGCCGAGATCACGGACCAGGCGAGGGCGAGCGCGAATGCCGCCGCGAAGGGGACGAACGCGGCACGCGCGTCACCTTGCAGGTACAGGAACGGCAGCAACACGATCCCGGTCGTGAGCGTCGATCCGACAACCGCCGGGAGAATGCGTCGTGCGGCGGTGGCGCGCCCCTCCGCCGTATCCGGCTGCGTCCCGAGCCGGCTCACGACGATCACGCCGTTGTGGACGAGGATGCCGATCCCCATCCCGAGGCCCGCGAGCGTGAGGAGATTCGCCGGGATGTCCAGGAGAAAGAGCCCGAGCGCCGTCCCCGCGACCGCGACGGCCGCACTCGCCATCACCAGCGTGACCGCCCGCGCATTTCTGAGCAGCAGCAGGAGGACGACGGTGACGGCGATGAACGCGATCGACCCGCGGATGATCAGGTCCCGCAGTTGCTTCGCGAGCTCGATGCTGTCGTCGGCCACGACCCGGAATCGGACGCCGGGCGGCAGCGTCGGCTCGAGCTCGGCGAGCGCCGCGCGAACCGCCGCGACGGTCTTGATGGCGTCGGCGGCAGGGAGACGCGATACGCTCAGGGCGATCGCCGGGTTGCCGTTGATGCGGAAGAACCGCCCGCGCGCGTCCTCCTCCGGACGAATGGTCGCGAGCTCGCCGAGCCGGAAGATGTGGCCACCGGGCCCCGTTACCGGCAGCGCGCCCAGCTCCTCCAGTGCCTGGGGCTGGTCTCGAACGACGACCTGCCGTTCGGTACTGCCGAAGCGCTCCTCACCTAACGCTCGGACGATACGCGCCTCGTTCAGCGCGGTCCCGATCGCCGCCGGGGAGATGTTCAGCTGGCGGAGCAGGCGCGCGTCGTACGAGACCGACACACCGAGCTCGGTGCCGCCCTGGATGTTGATCCCGGCCACGCCGGGCACGGAGCTGAGGCGCGGATTCACCTGCTCGTCCGCGAGCTTCTGGAGCGTCCCCGGCGTGTAGGGACCGGAGACGGTGAACATGAGAAGCGGCTGCTCCTCGAGATTCTGCGGAACGTAGTTCGACACGCTCGGCGGGGTCGAGCCTGGTGGGAACTCCGGCCGGAGCAGCTCGAGACGCTCGAGGATGCCTAACCTCGCGAGCTGAACGTCGGCTTTCGGCTCGAGCTCCACGGTGAGCGATGCGGTCTCGTCGCGCGACTGGCTCGACGTCCGGCGAACGCCACGAACGCCCTGAATGGCCGATTCGATGGGCGACGTGATGTACGTTTCGACGAGCTCCGCGGACGCGCCCGGCCACGTGGCGTTCACGTTGAGCCGCGGCAGCTCGACGCTCGTTCGCGTCGCGAGCGCGAGGCGCGTGAACGACACGCCACCCGCCAGCAGAATCGCGACGGACGCAGAGAGAACGACGGCCGGTCGCCGAGTGGCCCAGTGGATCATATGCCGGTCATGCCTCGACTCCGCGCGTGCTGCGCACGCGCTTCGCTCGGAATGACGGCTTCTGCGCTCGTGAACCGCTCGAGCACCGCGTACGCCGTCGGCAGGAGGAAGAACGTCACGAGCAGCGCCGACACCGAACCGCCAATGACGCCCGCCGCGAGCGGCTGGTAGAGCGCTCCACCGCTGCCAAGCCCGAACACGAGCGGAAGCACGCCGGTGATCGTCGTGAGCGACGTCATCGCGATCGCGCGGAGGCGCTGACGCCCGCCGAGCACCACCGCGTCGTGGAGCGAATGGCCTTCTTCACGGAATCGACGAATGGCGTCGAGCTTCACGACCGCTTCGTTGTCCGCCATGCCGATCATCACCACGATGCCGATGAGCGACACCGCGTTGAGGCTCTGTCCGGTGAGCCAGAGGAACACCAGCCCACCTGCCGCCGCGAGCGGCACCGTCAGCATCACGACGATCGGAAGTGTGAAGGACGCGAACTCGCCGGCGAGCACGAGGAACACGAGCACGACACTCAGAATCGCGACAAGGAGTAGCTGGTCGGTCGTTCGGCGCTGCTCCGCGTCTGCGCCCGTGACACGCCACGTCAGGCCCGGCGGGACGGCGAGCTGCGACAGCGCCGCTTCCACATCCGCCGAGGCTCTCGCCGTGCCGCCCTCCTCGATGAGCCCCTCGACGACCGACACTGGACGCTGCCCGACGCGCACGACCTCTATCGGCGCGCGCGTCTCCTTGTAGCTCACGAGCTGGCCGACCGGGATCCCTTCGACGGGCGTGGCGAGCGCCGCGTTCAGGTCCTCGTTTGCGGGCCCGGCGAAGCGGACGGCGATGGGTGTGCGTCGATCGGTTTCTCGGAAGTCACTCGCGGGCACCCCACCCAATCCGCCGGAAAGCGCGTTGACGACCGTGGTCGCCGCGATGCCGCGTTGCGCGAGCCGCTCGCGCTCGAGGGCGACTTCGACCACCGGCTGCGTGCCGCCATGCGCATCGCGAACGTCGGTGAGCGTCTTCAATCCCCGCAGCAGGGTGCGTGCGGAATCGGCCCAACGCTGCGACTCGGCGAGCGTCCCCGCACTCACCTCCACGCTGACGAGGCGTCCCTCGCGTCCGATGAGGCTCCCGAATTCGGATTGCCCCGCGAGGTCCAGGGCGAGGGCGCCCTGCGCGAGGTCGGGGACCGCGGCGCGGAGGTCGTTCGCGAACCGCTGCGCGTCGCGGCCGGCGGGCACCGGAACGATCAACTGCGCTGTGGCCGACGAGCCGACGTCGGCGCCCGCGAGCACTTCCTCGTCCGTCGCAATGCCGACGCGGCTGTAGATGCCTTGCGAGCCTAACGTGCGCGCGGCGTCCTCGACGCGTTTCGCCTGGCGGATGGTCTCCTCGATCGCCGTGCCTTCGGGCAACTGCATGGCGGCGACGACCATGCGCTCGTCCACCTGCGGGAGGATCTCCTTGGGAAGCCGCGTGGTGACCCAGATCGTCCCCGCAACGGCAACGGCGGTGGCGGCGAACACCTTTCCCGGATTCGCGAGCGACCAGTGCATGCCGCGCTCGTACAGCTCGGCGAGCCGTGTGCCGAACCGCTGGAGGCGGTCGGGCGGCGCAGCCGGGCGTGACGCGTCGGCGGTTGCGCGAGCGTTCGCCACGCGGCGGCGTCCGACGATCATGACCGGCATGAGCGTGAGCGCGAGAATGAGCGACGCGCCAACCGACGTGACGACGCTGAGCGAGAGGTCGCGGAACAGCGCGGCCGCGAGCCCCTTGACGAAGATGATCGGCCCGAAGACGAGCAGCGTGGTGAGCGTCCCCGCAGTGAGTGGCCCGGCGACTTCCTGCGTGGCCTCGATGACCGCGTCGAGCCGCTGAGCGAAGCTGAGAGTTTGGTTTCCTGTTCCCGGTTCCCCGTTCCCGCTTTGCAGGGTCAGCTCCTGCATTTTGCG
>DASURJ010001068.1:0-6157 GCA_036280115.1 Gemmatimonadaceae bacterium | reverse complement strand
AGTACGGCGGCGATTGGGAGGCCAACATCCTCGGTCATTCCGAGGTTCACGGCAGCAGAGACGCCGACCACCGCCCAGAGGGTTGGGATCACGATGAGCCGTCGTGGCACCATTGCCCCTGCCCACACCAGGAGCCCGATGGTGAAGATGGTCGTGGGGCATGGCACGCCGAACGTGGGGGCATCAGGGTACCGATGGCCGAGGAGGTAGCCTAACGCCGGGTAGCCGATCAAGGCGTAGGCGATGAGAACGCCCCCGACGACGCCACGTTGCATCGTTCGCGGAACGTAGTCGACCCGGCCGGGTTTCCACGCGGACCACGCGAACAGTCCCGCCTGAGCCGCGAAGGCAGCGGCGAACACGACGGCCGCAGCGGTCACCTCCCTGAAGAACGCGAAGTGATACGCGGCAGCCACCCAGAGCCACAGCAGCGCGAGGATCGCGTTGACGTGTCGGCCGTCGGCCGGGCGGCCGCGCAGGGAGAGGACGATTGCCGCAAGGGCCATCGCAACGAGCAGCCACTGCGCCGGCCACACGGCCTCGTTGTAGTCGCGGAAGACCTCGAGAAACTGCTCGACAGTAAAGGGCAGGCGCATGGGAGCCTCCTCTTTCGGGTGTCGTGGCGCTCTCAATGTTGGCTCGGGGAGCGGCGCAGAATATCGGCCGAACCCGGATGCATCGTGGGTGTCTGCCTGACGCGAGGTCGTGCGGAGCGCGACTGCACGATGTGCACGACGTGCCGAACTGGACCGACGTACTGCTGAGGCGCCTGCCGCATGCGGCTGGCCGCTCGGCCGTGTTGGCGTCGGGGATCTGGGGACGCATATGCGGTGCATCTCCGACGGCGGCGCCGCGCGGCGGGAACGAGTCTGTTACAGCCCTGCGCCGATGCTGGACGCGGCGGCGCACGCTTCTGGGGCATGACGCCCCGCCACGAGGTGCAACATGCGGATCACTCACGCACTACATCGCTTCGAGCGCGCTCCGGTACACCAGCGAGCGAGCGCGACACACGGAAATTCACGGAATCGGAGCGCCAAACTCACCAGACTCGTTCCGCGCGTGCGACTACCGGCTCCCGCCATCGTCATCTCGGCGATCGTGGTCGCGGTGGCCTGCCACGACGGAACGCCACCAACGAGCCCCGACGTCGGGGGTGCGGGTGGCGCCTTCTCACAGAGCCGCACCGAGACGAACAAGACAGCGGTTTGCCATGCCGCCGGTCGTGTCGATGATCCGAGATTCGTGGAGGTGAGCGTCGCGGGAGGTGCGGCCGCCGCGCACCTGATTCAGCATGAGGGCGATTACCCGGTGACGCCGCGGACGCCGTGCCCGCCGCCACCAACGACGGGGCCTAACGTCCGCATCTGCAAAGCCACCGACTCGGAGTTCCTCCATGGACGGTTCTACGAGTTCGATGTGAGCGGCGAGCCGGTATCGATCAGAACCGAGACATGCGAACACCGCACCTTCCGCGTCGGGACGCCTGTCACGATTACAGAGGACATTCCAACGGGGTCACAGCTCCACTCGATCACCATCACGCCGCCAACGGCCGGCACCGCCAATGTTCCTGCCGCGACCGCGAACATTCTCGCGGGCATCGACGTGACGGAGGTGATGTTCACGAACTCGGCCGTGTCCGGGCAGCTCGCCATCTGCAAGCAGGTGGAGCCCGTGGGGCTTGTCGGTCGTCATTTCCCGTTCTTCGTCGACGTCTTCGGCGCGACGGGGACCTCCCATCCGGGCTTGTTCTTCTTCGTTACCCCGACGTCGGTAGGTAGCCCGCCGGGGACGTGCGTGCCCGCCGGGAGCTACCCGCTCGGGACGCGGGTCCGGGTCCGTGAGGAGATGAACTACGGTTCGCTCTGGTTCGGTATCGAGACGATTGCCATCACGGTCGATCCGGCAGACCGCCTCGTGCCGGGAAGTCTGAACCTGTTCGGCCGGAACGTCACGGCGACGATCGGTGAGGGGACGACGCAAGTTCGCTTCGTCAACGCGCGTCAACTCGGGGAGCTCCAGATCTGCACGGTGAGTCCTCCAGGCTTCAGCGGGACGACACGCTTCAATCTGGTCACAGGCTGGTCTGATGGTCCCGTCCCGCCCGTCGATGTCCCCGCGAACGGATGCGCTCCAGTTGTGGAGACCGGGCTCGGATGGCCTGGAGTACTGGCGGGAGCTCCCATGCAGATCGCCCAGGTGATTCCGGCTGGCCAGCGAGTCACTGCCATCACCGTTGCCCCGAGCGATGTGCCGGTCGACCCAGGGAACCCGGCATCGGGGGTCGTAGGACTTGAACCGGGTCCGGGGACCACAACCGTGACGTTCTACAATGCGTGGGCGCCGTGACGGGAGCGGTGGGCTAGCCCCACCCGCCCCTTTTCTGTTCACGACCTGGGCGCTCGTCGTCCTCGCCTTCGCCCTGCGCACATTGGACGCGCAGGAGCCGTCGCCATTCGGTCTGGAGGCACGGCGGTTGGTGACGGACATCGAGCACGTCGAAGGAACCGCTCGGCGACTCATCGAGCGCACGGCGCTCGAGCGACTCTACATTGCGGCGGACGTGCGACCGTTGTGGAGCGTCGATGGAGCACCGACGCGGCAGGCGCTCGAGGCCATGGGGATGCTCGCGTCGTCGGACACGCGCGGGCTCGCGCCCGCGGACTACGGCGTCGACTCGATCGCCGTCCTCGCGCGGTTCACGGTCGAGGCACCTACCGATGTGGCGCGATTCGACGTCGCGCTCTCGCACGCCGTCGTTCGCCTGCTCGCGGATCTACATCTCGGCCGCGTCGACCCACAGTCGCTCCGGTTCGACCTCCCCGAGAGCCACGACGGGCTCGACTTCGCGGCGTTCGTGACGGCGGTGGCAACGGCGAACGACGTATCCGCAGCGGTCGCCGCTGTCGAGCCCCCGTACGCCGGGTACGCCACGCTGAAGCAGGTACTCGCGACGTACCGAGGCCTTGCGGCCGACACGACGCTTCACGTGCCGGCGCGAGTCGGCCAGACGATTCGGCCCGGTGATGGCTACGCGGACGCGCCGGCACTGCGCCGTCTGCTGACCGCGCTCGGCGATCTCGACGGGGGCCTCACCTCCGAAAGTCTTCCAGTACCTAACGACTCCGTCGTCCCGACGTACGACAGCATTCTGGCGGCCGCCGTCGTGCGATTCCAGCGTCGCCACGGCCTGGAGCCCGACGCCATCATCGGCGCCGAGACGATGGCGCAGCTGGCGCTCCCGCTCGCGCGCCGCGTCCGACAGATCGAGCTCACGCTCGAGCGCTGGCGATGGCTCCCCGACCGAGCTCCGGCGCGATACGCCGTTGTCAACATTCCGGCGTTTCGGCTGTACGCCTTCGAGAACGACCCGGCGGCGCAGCGCCCACTGTTCGCGATGAAGGCGATCGTCGGCGAGGCGAGCGGCCGCCACGGAACACCGGTGTTCGTTGGCACGATGCGCGAGGTGGTCTTCCAGCCATACTGGGACGTGCCGCCGAGCATCGCACGCAACGAGCTCGTGCCGTTGATCCGGCGCCGGCCATCGTACTTTCACACGGAGGGCTTCGAGATCGTTCGGGTGGGCGACGGTGGCGACGACGCGCGCGTCCATCCGCCGACGGCCGCGAATCTCCGGCGCGTGCTGGATGGGGAGTTGCGGCTTCGCCAACGGCCGGGTCCCAGCAACGCGCTCGGGCCGGTGAAGTTCGTGTTTCCGAACCGGTACAACGTGTTCCTGCACGGGACGCCGGCGCGCGAGCTGTTCGCACGGAGCCGCCGCGATTTCAGCCACGGCTGCATCCGGATCGAGGAGCCGGAGACGTTGGCGGAGCTCGTCCTGCGAGATCAGGGGTCGTGGGACCCAGAAACCATCGACGCCGCGATGAGCGGGCCGCGGACGCAGCACGTGCCCGTAGAACGGCCCGTGGTGGTGTACGTGTTCTACGCGACCGTGTCGGTCGACGACACCGGGTCGGTGCGGTTCTACCCCGACCTCTACGGCCACGACGTCGCGCTCGAGCGGGCGCTGCGCCCACCGCGACCGGACGCATCCAGAGCGGAGCGGCCATAAGGGGCGCGGGATGGCCCGATCTCGAACCAGCCCTCGAAACCCGCCGGTTCCGTCCCGCTGAGAGGGGCACGGCACTGGGGCAGCACGGCGGGTCCGTCGCGAGATATCCGACATGCGAGCAAGGTGAGCCCGACAGATCAGCAGGTCCTGCGACGCGCATCTTGGTCGAGGAACCAGCGCTCGTTACGCGCGCCGGACTCGGACGATGAGGTCGCGCGCGATGCACACCTGGAGGTGTTCCGTGATGACGCATGCGCAGCTCGTGACCCTCGAGCGATCGCTCCGTGATGAGCGAGTGTTATCGGTGTACGTGCATGGTGCTGCGGACGACCCGGCAGCGAAAATGGTCTGGCGACCGGAGCTCGATCGGTCGTTGCGCGACCTGCGCCGTTGGCTGCTGGGGTCGTCACACGAGGAGCGCGAGCAGTTCGAACGGTCCGTCGAGCAGCTGGCGGAACTGCTCGGCCCCTACTCGGCGGGCATTCCATCGCCCGGCTGGTGCGCGTTCATCACCGCGGACACGGTGCACGACGCCGAGCTCCTTCCCGTTCCGATGCCGACCATGGCGGTGTGGAGCAGCGGGATGTGCGTTGCCCCGTACATCCGGGCGCTCAAGGTGACGCGCGCGGTCATTCTCGTGGTCGCGGATGCACGTTGGGTTCGCCTGTACAGCTACCGCGGTGGTGGATTCGCTCCGTTGGAGGCGATTCACGCGCACGCCACCATCGACGCGCCGTCGCACATGGGAGACGTGCCGAGGTCGGGGTTTCACTCCGGTGTACGCGGGCAGACGGCACACGACGCCGTGCAGCGCGCGCACGCCGTCGGCACGGAGCGGATGCTGCGGCAGGCGGAGGCCGCGGTGGTTCGCCATGCGGCGGGCGCGGCGAAGGTGCTCGTGGGTGGAATCCCGGGCACGAGCGATCGCCTGCACCAGGCGCTCGCGGCGCGACTTCCGGATCGCGTCGTCCTTCTCGATTCGCTCGATGTGAATGCGACGGAGGCCGAGCTTCATGACGTCGCGAAGGCGGGTGCATCGGCCGCGCGGGACGCCGACGATCTCCGCACGGTTCGAGAGCTCATCGCGCCTCCCGAGCCCGGACTCAGCACGCTCGGTCCGTCCGCGACGCGCGCGGCGTTGAAGCAGGGCTGTGTGCGAGAGCTGTACGTGACACACGCCTTCATCGAGGACCACACGGCCGAGGCCGAAATGGCCGTGCGGGAAGCGCTCGATCAAGGTGCCGCGATCGAGGAGGTGTCGCGTGAGGCGGCCACGGAGCTCGACGCTCACGGTGGCCTCGGCGCACGACTCCGGTATCGCGCGCTCACGCTGCCTGAAGACCTCCCGGAGCTGGAGCCGGCCGGGGCAGGGGAGCGAGGTGACGTGTGATGACGCATGACGCGGCCGCCGCGGTGGATCCGCTGAACGTGCACGTCGCCGATCAGCTCGATGAAGTGGCGCGGCTGCTCGAGGAACAGCGGGCGAACTCCTTTCGCGTGCAGGCGTACCGGAACGCGGCCAACACCCTTCGCGAGCTGCCCCAAGGCGTCGATGAGATCCTCGATGCCGAAGGGCTCGCCGGACTCGACCGACTTCCCGGGATCGGGTCGGCCCTCGCGCGCGTCATCGACCAGATCGTGACCACCGGCCGGCTCCCAATGCTCGAACGACTTCGGGGTCGAAGCGACCCGATCGCTCGCCTCGCGTCGGTCCCCGGCATCGGCCTCACGCTCGCGCGGCGCCTCCACGACGAGCACGACATCGAGACGCTCGAGGACCTCGAGGTCGCCGCGTACGACGGCACGCTCGCGCGGGCGGCCGGGTTTCGCGAGAAGCGGCTGGCCGCCGTGCGCGATGTGCTGGCCACGCGGCTCGGCCGCCGGAGTCGGAGCTGGTCCGGTCGCGCGGCGGAGGGAATGGGCCGCGACGAACCGCCCGTTGCCGAGCTCCTCGCGGTGGACCGTGAGTACCGCGAGCAGGCGCAAGCCGGCACGCTCCCACGCATTGCGCCACGGCGCTTCAACCCGTCGCACAAACGGTGGCTGCCTGTTCTCCATCTCTCGCGAGACGGCCGGCACTAT
>DASURJ010001067.1:0-8147 GCA_036280115.1 Gemmatimonadaceae bacterium | reverse complement strand
GACGCGGGCGGGGCTGCTTCGGTTGAAGGTCGCGATCGGTGATGAAGTCGCCGCCGGCGACGAGGTCGCCGAGGTGTGCAACGTGTTCGGCGAGGTCGTCGAACGCGTCCGGTCGAGCGGCTCCGGAATCGCGGGCCTCGTATGGGCCCACAAGGTAGTGAACACGGGTGACCCGATCGTCAGGTACTGGATTGTGTAACACTCGTCATTCCGAGCGACCCCGAGCGCCAGCGCGGGGGAATCGAGGAATCGCGCTGTCATTCCGAGCGGAGGCCCGAAGGGCCGGAGTCGAGGAATCGCAGGGCTGTCGGTAGAGGGGCCCCTCGGTCGGGATGACGGCGATTCCTCGCTGCGCTCGGAATGACAACCTTGTCAGATGAAGGCGCACACGTCCAAGTTGCGGTGACATGACGCTCAGGCCACCAGACTCCGTGAACGAAGAGGTCACCGCCCTGCTCGATCACGCCGTGATGGGCTACGCGGGCGCGCGCCGGAACACGCGCGAGCGACTCGCCGCCGTGCTCGCGGCGGACCCCACGTGCGTCATGGCGCACTGTCTCGACGGCTACCTGTACATGCTCGCGAGCAAGCGCGACGCGATGCCGCGTGCCCGCGAGGCGCTCTCCCGCGCCGCCGCCGGTCCGCGCGTCACCTCACCACGTGAACGACTCCATCAGGCCGCACTCGATGCGTGGTCATCCGGTGACATGCGTGGCGCCGCGGGTTTCTGGGACGCGATACTCGACGAATACCCGCGCGACCTCGTCGCCCTCAAGGTCTCGCAGTTCGTGCTCTCCTATCTCGGCGAGAGCGAGCGCATGCGAGACCGGGTCGCTCGCGTCCTTCCGGCGTGGAACGAGGACGTGCGTGGCTACGGGTACGTACTCGGATGCTATGCCTACGCGCTCGAGGAGGCAGGCGACTACGCGCGCGCCGAGGAGATGGGGCGGCACGCGGTGTCGATCGACCGCAGCGACATCTGGGCCGCCCACGCCGTCGCACACGTGGCCGAGATGCAGGGCCGTCTGAGTGACGGCATCGAGTGGATCTCGACGCTCGCCGGCGAGTGGCGCGACTGCACGAACTTCGCGCTCCACCTCAAATGGCACGAGAGCCTGTACCATCTCGAGCTGGAGCAGTATCCCGAGGTGTTGGCGATGTACGACCGTGAGGTTCGCGCGGAATCGACCGACGAGTATCTCGACGTCGCGAATGCGGTGTCGTTGCTCTGGCGGTTGGAGCAGGCGGACGTCGATGTCGGGGCGCGCTGGCGTGAGCTCGCGAGCCGCGCGGAGTCGCATCTCGATGATCACGCCCTCGTGTTCGTGGACCTCCATTATCTGATGGCACTCGCGGCGGTAGGCGATGACAGGGCTGTCGCGGAGTTCGTTTCGTCGTGCGAGCGTTTTGCGTCGAGCGGGCAAGGGACCGAAGCGGAGGTGATGGCCGACGTCGGTCTTCCGCTCGCCCGCGCGGTCGTGGCACACCGGGCGGGGCAGCATGGCACGGTGGTGGACCTGCTGATGCCCGTTAGGCAGCGGATCCGGCGAATCGGTGCCAGCCACGCGCAGCGCGACCTGTTCCACCAGCTGCTGATCGACGCCGCCTGGCGCGGCGGCCGATTCGTCGAAGCCGACCAGTTGCTGACCGAGCGCCTCTCGTGGCGTCCGCAGAACCGCTGGGGACTCAAGCACCAGCGGGCGGTGCGCGACGCGCGGACTGGCGCATCACGTGGCAGGACGCCCGACGCTCATCTCGCCGACTGACGTGTCCCTAGACATGGAGCGCGGGGACGGAGCATCGCCTGACGGAGCGCGTCGCCTCCGCCTCGATACGGTGCTGACGCACACCGGCGGCACGCCGACCGAACGCCATGGGGCGGTGAACCCGCCGGTGTATCGCGCGTCCACGATTCTCTTTCCCACCGTCGCCGAGTGGGAAGCGTCGCGCCTGCATTCGCGGCGTTTCGACGTCGTGCGCTACGGCCAACTCGGTACGCCCACGACGTTCGCGCTCGAGGAAGCGATCGCGGCTCTCGAGGGCGGGTATCGCGCCATGCTCCTGCCGTCCGGGCTCGCAGCGGTCACGACGGCGCTGCTGGCGCTGTTGAAGAGCGGCGACCACCTCCTGATGGTCGACGCCGCGTACGCGCCCACGCGCCACTTCTGCAAGGCGATCCTGCCGCGCTACGGCATCACGACGACGTTCTACGACCCGTGCGTGGGGCAGGACATCGCGTCGCTCATGCGGCCAGAGACACGCGTCGTCTTCCTCGAATCCCCGGGCTCGCTCACGTTCGAGGTGCAGGACATCTCCGCCATCGCCTCGGCCGCGCACGCCGCCGGGGCGGTCGTCGTCATGGATAACTCCTGGGCAACGCCGTACCTGTTGCCGGCGATGCAGCTCGGAGTGGACGTCTCGATCATCGCCGCCACGAAGTACATCGGCGGACACTCGGACGTCATGCTCGGGACCATCACGACGACGGAGCCACTATACGACCGCGTTCGGTCCATGGTGGCCGAGCTCGGGTACTGCGTGAGCCCCGATGACGCGTACCTGGCCCTGCGCGGGATGCGCACGTTAGGCGTGCGCCTCGAGCGGCACGGGCGGAGTGCGCTCCGCGTCGCGGAGTGGCTGGTCGCACGCCCCGAAGTGAAGCGCGTCCTCTTCCCGGCACTGGCGAGCGACCCGGGTCACGCGCTCTGGAAGCGCGACTTCCGTGGCGCGAGCGGCCTGCTCGCCATGGTCCTGCACGAGGTGCCGAAGTCTGCCGTCAACGCCTTCCTCGACTCGCTCCAGCTGTTCGGCATGGGCGCGAGCTTCGGCGGATTCGAGAGCCTGGCCGTGCCGTTCGACCCCGCACCCATGCGCGCGGTGAGGCGCTGGCCAGGCGACGGGCCCTACGTGCGCATTCACATCGGCCTCGAGGACCCCGACGACCTCATCGCCGATCTCGAGCAAGGGTTCGAGCGGATGGCGTCGGCGCTCGCGGAGGTATGGTGAGAATCGGATGGTGTGTGATCCTGGCGCTCGCGATCGCCGCATGCTCGACCGGTGAAGGCTCGCTCGCGGATACCGGCACGGCGCGCGCTGCCGCGGGAACCGGCTCGGGCGCGACGTTGCGCGCCGTCCGCGCGCGGGGGGCGGTGAAGTGCGGGATCTCGCAGGCCGCCGGTTTTGCGACGCCGACCGATGCGGGGACGTGGCAGGGATTCGACGTCGACTTCTGCCGAGCGATCGCCATTGCGGTGTTCGGCGACCCGGTGAAGGTCGAGTTCGTACCGTTCACCCAGTCACAGCGGTTCTCTGGGCTGCAGTCGGGCGAGGTGGACGTCCTCGTGAACGGGACGTCGCTTACCATCAGTCGCACGATACAGCGTGGCTTCCACTTCGGGCCGGTGTACCTCTACGACGGGCAAGCGTTCCTCGTCCCGAAGGCGCTGGGGGTCACCAGGGCGGCGGCGCTCGATGGCGCTACGGTGTGCGTGCAGCAGGGCACGACCACGGAGCTCAACCTCGCGGACTTCGCGCGGCGCAATAACATTCGGTTTCGTCCGGTCGTGATCGAGGATCATCGCGGTGCCGTCGCGGCGCTCGCGGGCGGACGATGCGACGTCATCACGCAGGACGGCGCCGGGCTCGCGACGACACGCACCATGCTTCGCAACCCCGACGACTACGTGGTCCTGCCCGACCGCATCTCGAAGGAGCCCATCGCGCCAGTCGTTCGCTACGGCGACGACCAGTGGCTCGAGATCATCAACTGGGTGTTCCGCGTGCCGGTGCAGGCCGAGGAACTGGGGATCACGCGAGCGAACGTCGCCGAGTTCGCGAAGAGCACCGACCCCACGGTGCGTCGGTTCCTCGGTCTCGAGCCTGGTGTCACCGACGGGTTCGGCCTCGATGCGCGATGGACATCGCGAGTCATCGAGCACGTCGGCAATTACGGGGAGATCTTCGACCGCAACCTCGGTCCGAACACACCGCTCGCCATGTCGCGAGGGCTGAACGCGCTCTGGACCGATGGCGGGTTGATGTACGCTCCACCATTCCGGTGAGGCTGCGGTCGGCCGCACTGCAGGGGCTCGGTCTCGGAGTCACCGCCGCCCTGCTCTGGTGGCTCGCGCGGAACACCGCCATCACGCTCGAGCAGAACGGCATCTCGCTCGGTTTCGAGTTTCTTCGCCAGCCCGCGAACTTCGACATCGGCGACGCGCCGATCGCGTACTCCCCGGCTGACAGCTTCCTCCGGGCCATCGGCGTCGGGCTGCTGAACACGCTCCGCGTCTCTGTCGTTGGATGGATGCTGTCGATCGTGCTCGGCTTCGTGCTGGGCATCCTGCGTCTGGCCGACAACCCCGCGGTCCGCGGCGTCGCGCGCTCCGTGGTCGAGCTCGTACGGAACGTGCCGCTGCTCCTTCTGCTCCTGTTCCTTGCGGCTACCATGCACGCGCTGCCACCGGCGCGCGCCGCGATGGAGCCGGTGCCTAACGTGTTCATCTCCGACCGCGGACTCGTGATGCCGGGGGTCGGTCTGACCCCCACACACTGGGCGCTCGGTGTGGCGGCTGTAGCCACGATCGTCCTCGCCGCGCGCCGCGGGGGCGCGTGGTGGCTGGCGGTATCGGCGTGCGGCATGGCGTTCCTCGGCACCCTGGCGGGGTTTCCGCCAACCGTCGATCGGCCGCGCCTGCAGGGGTTCAACTTCATCGGCGGCATCACGTTATCACCCGAGCTCACGGCGCTCATCGCCGCGCTCACGCTCCATCATGCGGCCCACGTCTCGGAGGTCGTTCGCGGGGCGATCCTCGGCGTGTCGCCTCGGCAGCGCGACGCTGCGCAGGCGCTCGGTCTTTCACGGGCGCAGACTCTCCGGTTCGTCGTCGTGCCGCAGGCCCTGCGAGCGATGGTGCCGCTCCTCGCCGCGAACTGCGTGAGCCTCACGAAGAACTCGAGTCTCGCCGTTGCGATCGGCTTCCCGGACGTGGTGAGCATCCTGAACACGACGGCGAATCAGACGGGCCATACGATCGAAACAATGCTGATCATGATCGCGGTCTACCTGACGCTCAGCCTCGCGGTGGCAGCGGCGATGAATGCGTACAACCGGCGCGTGCTGCGACCGGGAGTGTAGCCATGACTGCACCGGCACTTCGGACCAGGCAGCACGTCAGTGTACTGGCACTGCTGAGGCGAAGTGTGTCCTCGCCAGTCGACGCGTTGCTGACGGTGGCAGTGGCCACGGTGGTCGTTGCGGTCGCGATTCCGCTCACTCGCTGGGCATTCGTGGATGCGGTGTGGAGCGGCTCCGCCGAAACGTGTCGTGCCGCCAGCGGCGCCTGCTGGGCGTTCGTGCGTCAGAAGATGGAGTTCATCGTGTTCGGCCTCTACCCACCGGCCGAGCGCTGGCGTGCCGCGGTCGCGCTGACGCTGCTGGTGGGGCTCATCGCCGTGACGGGGTGGCCGCGTGCGTGGCAACGATGGCTCCTCGGTGCCTGGGGCGTCGGGCTCGCGCTCGCATTCTGGCTGATGTACGGCGGCGCCGGCCTCGAGCGGGTACCGACGCGGACCTGGGGAGGCCTTCCCATCACGTTGATGCTGACAACGGTGGGGCTCGCGTTAGGCTTCCCGATCGCCGTGCTCCTGGCGCTCGGCCGGCGGTCGTCGTTGCCGGTGCCGCGGGCGCTGAGCACGGCGTTCGTCGAGGTCGTGCGCGGCGTCCCGCTGATCGCGGTGCTTTACGTGGCCGCGTTGGTCGTCCCGCTCGGGCTCCCGCCAGGCGCGGAGATCGACAAGCTCTTTCTCGCCCAGGGCGGGATCGTGGTGTTTGCGGCTGCGTACCTGGCCGAGGCGGTGCGCTCGGGACTGCAGATGGTTCCGCGCGGCCAGCGTGACGCAGCGCGAGCGCTGGGTTTGCGCGCGTGGCAGGTGAACCGATTCGTCATTCTGCCTCAGGCGCTCCGGATCGTCGTACCGTCGTTCGTGTCGATTGCCGTGGGATTCTTTCAGGACACGAGCCTCGTCGTGATCATCGGGTTGTTCGATCTGCTGAACACGGCTCGCGTGGCGGCACAGGATCCGGAATGGCTCGGCTTCCACACCGAGGCGTTCGTGTTCGTCGGGGTCCTCTACTTCCTGGGGAGTACGCTGATGTCGCAGTACGGGCTGTGGCTCGAGCGCCATCTCGCGCGTGGCCGGTCCCGTCGGGCGTAACCAGTCGGTGAACGGGCCATCGAGGATGGCCACGAGCGCGGGGCCGGTTGGAACGACGATGACGCGGATGACGGGGAACGGCCGGATGACGGGACGGGTCTCGCGCCGGGTTCGGCATCCAGAACGGAGGGGTGAAACGGATGAGGGGGATGAGGGGATGAGAGACATCCTCCTCAGCGAGTGAAAGCTCCTCACGCCGGCACATGAACAAAGGGGGAACGGCCCCAACGGGGACGCCACTCACCCCGAGAGCAGTTCCCCATCAATCACGGCCCGGGCGCGAGGGCGCGTCCCCGATGAGGAGCGATCCCCTCATCCCCCTCATCCCCTCATCCGTTCCCCCTCCGTTCTGGATGCCGGAGACCACGGCCTCGCGCGACGCGGCGTCGGTGCAACGCCGTCATCGGGCCGTTTCGGCCGCTTCCGCGTCATCGCCGTTCCGACCGGCCCTTGTGCGCCGTTCGGTACGCCGAGCTGGTCTTTGCTGATAGCTGGGAGCGCTCCGAGCTGGAAGGCTCCTGACAGCGGCTGGTTGCTGGCTGCGCCAAACCCACTCCTTTCCAGCTCGGCAGCCAGCACCTAGCCGCCGTGAGTAGCGAGCAGCCTCCAGCCGCAGCTCGCAGCCCGCCATCCGCCTGCTTGCCTTGCAGCAACAAGTGCGAAACTGCGGGCATACCCAAACGGTAGTATTAGCAGACACTGCTGTGGAGGATCCGTTGGGTTTATTCCTGCGTAGCGCTGCCTTGCTCGTCGCGCTTCCGATCGTCGCCGCTGCTCAAGCGCCGTCGAGCCATCACAAGCACGACTCGCGTCCCACGATTGCCCGGCCCGAAGCCGGCGATGCGGAACACGCCGTTCACGGTGCTATGAGCGGGACCATCGACGCGAACCCGCACCTGCGCCTCTCACCCGTCCGCACGCCTACCGCGGCCGACTCGGCGAGGGCCGCCGCGATCGTCGCCGAAGCGCGGGTCGCACTCGCAAGGTACAAGGACGTCCGTGTCGCCGAGCGAGCGGGGTATCGCATGTTCGCGCCGGGTGTGAAGAACCAGGACGTCTACCACTTCACGAAGCTCGGCGCGGCCATCCGCGAGCACTTCCGGCTCGATCCCGCGCAGCCGACATCGCTTCTGTACAAGCCGAACGCGGACGGCTCGCTGCGTCTCGTCGGCGCGATGTACACGGCGCCGAAGGACGCGACGCCTGACGAGTTGAACGCGCGCATCCCCCTCGGCATCGCCCGCTGGCACCTCCACACCAACATGTGCGTGCCTCGCCTCGGCGACCGGGAGCGGTGGCGCGAGATGGAGCATGGCCTCCCGGTGTTCGGCCCGGCGAGCCCCATTGCGACGCGCGACGCCTGTGAGGCCGTTGACGGACGCTTCCTTCCGGTCGTCTTCAACTGGATGGTTCACGCGAACGTGTACGAAGACGAGCCGTGGGCTCACAGCCACTAGCCAATGGAACTCCGCGTCATCGGTCTGAACTTCCTGTACGCAGGCCTCGGTGTCGTGCTGATGTTCGTCGCGTACCGAGTCATCGACATGCTCACGCCGTCCGTCGATTTTCAGGCGGAGCTCAAGAACGGCAACATCGCGGTCGCGATCTTCATTGCCGCGCTTTTCTTGGGGGTCGCGATCATCATCGGGGGAGCACTGAATTGACCGCCGGGCGTCGGGCGGCGGTGCACGCCACGTTCGTCATCGCGTTGTTTGCCACCGCGGCGTGGCCCGACGCGGCCGCGGCACAAGGGAAAAAGCGCGACGTCGACCGCTACGACCACGTCTTCCGGAAGTACAGCAAGCGGTACTTTGGCGTCGGCTACGACTGGCGCATCTTCAAGGCCCAGGCGCTGGCCGAGAGCGAGATGAACCCCAACGCGCGCAGCTGGGTGGGCGCACGCGGACTCATGCAGCTCATGCCGTCCACGT
>DASURJ010001066.1:0-5219 GCA_036280115.1 Gemmatimonadaceae bacterium | reverse complement strand
GGTCGCTGTTAGCTGGTGCTGGTAGCTGCAGGGTGAACTGCTCTCCGGGACGGTGGCGTCCCGAGGGTGTTACCCTGCAGCAACCAGTTCCAGCTAACAGCGACCAGCGCTGGTTGCAGTTCCGGTTCCCTGTTCCCGGTTCCCGGTTCCCTGTTCCCGGTTCCCGGTTCCCTGTTCCTTGTTCCCAGCTTGCTCATCCTTCGTCCGGACTGGCGAGCTGCCTAACCATCGCCGCGAACCTCGGTGTGTCGCTGCCGAGCGCGGCAAGGAATTCCTGGTCGGCGCGCTCGACGAGATGGATGAGCTGGCGGGCGAGGCGGCGGCCTGCCGCCGTCGGACGGAGCGCGTACGCGCGCGAGTCCGACGGGTGATCGGCGCGACGCACGAGCTTTTTTTTCTCCAGCGTCCGTACGATCTGCGAGGTCGTCATGGCGTCGGTGCGGGCGTGGCGCGCGAGCATGACCTGCGTCACCGGCTCGTCCTGCTCGGCGAGTGACGTGATGCTCGCGAGGAGCATGACCTGGAGGTGCGAGAGCCCGGCATCGCGGAGCGCGCGCCGCTGGCCGCGCTGCCAGCGGTTGACGGCTTGCCAGAGGAGCACGCCGGGACTGGCGGCGGGCGAGGCGAACTGTGGTGGGAGGCGTTTGGGCATGGTCTGGAAGATACACTGCGCACTTATCATATGCGCGCTTAACAAGTTACGGAACGCCGAGATCGACAAAAAGACATTGCGCGAAAAAATCGCGGTTCTTATCATTCGCCGTCGCCGCCATGTGTGGCATCGCTCTTGCCCGCGCGTGACGGCGAGCACATCACGACGCGACACGCGAGAACCAGCACGACAGTCTGCGAGGACTCGCGAACCCGAGAAGCTCGGAGCGTCGACAGCGGCGCGCGAACCAGGTCGACCAAGCGCTGTTCCCGGAGTGTAGATGCCGCGAATCGGATTCGCGTACAACCAAAAGCCCGAGTCGACCGCGATCGTTCGTCCCGAGGACGAGACGCCACGCGGCGACGAAGAGCCTCCCAGTAGTCGCCGGGACGCCATCGCGTCCCGGAACTCCGACTCACCGGCGTCGCCCGAGCACATTCGCTCGGCCACCGTCGGGGAAGGCTTCGCCGCCTCCACTCACTCCCCCCCCTCCCCTCGCGCCGACGACGACGAGTTCGCCGAGTGGGACAGCGCCGAAACGATCGATGCCGTCGCCGCCGCACTCGCCGCCATGGGCGATGTCATCCGGCTCGAAGCCGACGACGACTTCCCGCAACAACTCCGCGACGCCCGTCCCGACATCGTCTTCAACATTGCCGAAGGCCTCCGCGGCGTGAACCGCGAAGCCCACGTTCCCGCGATCTGCGAGTTCTACGGCATCCCGTACTCCGCCAGCGACCCGTTCACGCTCTCGCTCTGCCTGGACAAAGCGAGAACGAAGGAAGTGCTCGCCTACCACGGAGTGCCGACGGCAGCATTCGCCGTCGTCCGTCGGGAATCGGCGGGCGCCCACCGGAGGTGGGCAGATGGGAAACGGGAATCGAACGGCTCCCGCAGTCATCGATTCCCGATTCCCGATTCCCGATTCCCCGTCTTTGTGAAGCCTTGCCACGAAGGATCGTCCAAGGGGATAACGGAAGCGAACTACTGTCGGAACCAGGACGAACTTCAGTCGCAGGTCGAGTTCCTCCTCGAGCGGTATCAGCAACCCGTGCTCATCGAGGAGTACCTCCCAGGCGCCGAGTTCACCTGTGCAGTGCTCGGCAACGGCGATGAGGCGCGCGTGCTCCCCATTGTCGGCATGAACTTCGAAGCGCTCCCCGCCGGCGCGCTTCCCGTCTACGGCTTCGAGGCGAAGTGGATCTGGGACCGCCCCGAACAGCCACTCGAGATTTTCGAATGTCCCGCGCGGATCCATGAGGAGTTGCGGCGCACGATCGAAGACGTCGTGCTCCGCGCCTACCGCGTGCTTGGCTGCCGCGACTGGTCGAGGATCGACGTCCGACTGGATGCGACGGGCAAGCCCAACGTGGTCGAGGTCAATCCCCTTCCCGGGATTCTCCCCAACCCCGCGGACAATTCCTGCTTTCCCAAGGCGGCGCGTGCCGCCGGCATGAGCTACGACGAGCTCATTCAGGCGTGTCTCGTTTACGCCGCGGAACGGCAGGGGGTCGAGCTGGGCGTCGCGACGGTCGGTAGATCGGTCGCAGTGGCGTCCCGCTGAGTCGAATCACGAATCTCGCGTGGAGCATCGCATGAAAGTCGCCGTTCTCTTCGATGGCATCTCGGCACTCGGCAAGTCGCCCGACCTCGCCATCCTCGAGACAGTCGAAGCCGTAGAACGAGTGCTCGTCGCCGACGCTCACGAGCCGGTCCGCATCCCGGTGAATCCCGACGGTCGATGGGTGGAGCGCGTTCGGCGAGCCAAGCCGGACCTCGCGTTCAACCTGTGCGAAGGGATCGACGGCAACGCTGCGCTCGAGTCGTCGGTCATCGGCTCGCTCGAGCTGCTCGGCGTTCCTTACACCGGCAGCGGCAGCTGGACCACGTCGGCGTGCCTCCGGAAGAACGTCGTGAACACGCTGCTCGATGCCGCGCGACTTCCGGTGCCACGGTGGGGACTCGCGCGGGCCGGCGAGCCCGCGCCGATCGTCGGCTTCCCCGCCATCTGCAAGCCGGCAGCGGAAGACGCGTCGCTGGGCGTGGAGCAGCGGTCCGTCGTTCGGAGCACCCGCGCGCTCGTCGCCCGCCTCGCGGAGATGCACGAGGAATGGGACGAGGTCGTGGTGCAGCGCTTCATCGCCGGCCGCGAGGTGAACGTCGGCATCGTCGGCGACACCGTGCTCCCGATCGCGGAAATCGATTTTTCCGCGATGCCCAGCCGGTACTGGCGTATCGTCTCCTATCGCTCGAAGTGGGAGACGGGAAGCGAGGAAGACATCGGCTCGGTGCCGCGTTGCCCCGCCGACCTTCCGGACGAGCTCACGCACGAGCTCGGGCGCATCGCGCTCGCCGCCTGGCGCGTCGTCGGCGGCACGGGCTACGGTCGCGTCGACATGCGCATCGATGACGAGATGCGTCCGTGGATACTCGAGGTCAACGCGAATCCTGATTTCGCTCCCGACGCCGGCCTCGCGCGCATGGCGCGAACCGCGGGGCTCGATTACCCGGCGCTGGTGCGGCGCGTCTGCGAGCAAGCGTTTGCGCAGCCGAGGTCGTCGTCCGAGGACCGATGGGCTCGGAAGCAGCGGTTGTCGGGAGTCGAGGCGGCCGGGTGAGCGAACCTCCTCGAGTCGTCGTCGGTCCGATCCCCGCGAGCGAGCGCGCTCGCGTCGCCGAGATTCTCCGCAGCACCGGAAACTTCCGCGACGAGGAGGTGGATGTCGCGCTGGAGCTGTTCGACGAGTCGCTCGCCAGCGCGGACTACACCTTCGTCGGCGCGTTCGAAGTCTCAGCCGATGGCTGCGTAGCATCGGCTGATGGCTGCAGGCGACGCCTGCAAGGCTTCGCCTGCTACGGTCCCACGATGGCGACCGATCGCACCTACGACCTCTACTGGATCGCGGTCGATCGGAGCGCACAGGGGACTGGATGTGGTTCACTGCTTCTCACCGAGGTAGAACGCAGACTGGAAGCGCTGCACGCTCGGATGTTGGTCGTTGAAACATCGTCCCGATCCGATTACACGACGACGCGTGAGTTCTATCTCAGGCGCAACTACGTCGAGGCGGCCCGCGTTCGCGAGTTCTATGCGCCGGACGACGATCGGATCATCCTCACCAAACGGTTCGCAGGTAGCCCTCGAGAGGGCTGGGGAGCGGTTGCATGAGCGAGTGGCAGAAGATCCTGAAGGATGACGCCGTCGCCTCGCTGGAGAAGCTGGCCGAGAAGTTCGGTCACGACGTCATCGACGTCGAAGCGCTGAAGCCGGCGTTCGAGAACTTTCAGATGCGCATCACGCCGTCGGCGCTCGATCAGATCAAGAGCGTCGGCGACCCGATGTGGAACCAGTACGTCCCGACGGTCCAGGAGCTCGATATCGTGGACGGCGTCATCGACTCCCTCGATGAGGACGCCGACTCACCGGTGCCGAACATCACGCACCGGTATCCCGACCGCGTGCTCTTCCTCGTGAGCCCGGTGTGCGCGAGCTACTGCCGGTTCTGCACGCGCCGCCGCAAAGTGGGTGACCCGGAGAAGATCCCGCTCAACCAGTACGAGTCGGCGTTCGAGTACATCCGCCAGCACCCGCAGATCCGCGACGTCATCATGTCGGGCGGTGACCCGATGATGCTCAGTGACCGGCGGCTGGAGTATCTCTTCGAGAACCTCCGCGCGATCCCGCACGTCGAGATCATCCGCATCGGGAGCCGCATCACCTCGCACCTGCCGGAGCGCATCACGCCGGAGTTCTGCGAGATGGTGCAGAAATACCACCCGGTGTGGATGAACACGCACTTCAATCATCCTGACGAGCTGACGCCGCGTGTGCGCCAGGCGCTCGACATGCTCTCCAGGGCCGGCGTCCCGCTCGGCTGCCAGACCGTGCTCCTTCGTGGGGTGAACGACGACCCGAAGGTGATGATGAAGCTCATGCACGAGCTGCTGAAGGCGCGCGTTCGGCCGTATTACATCTACATGGCCGACCAGGTGGCGGGCGGCGAGCACTTCCGCACCACGGTTCAGAAAGGGCTGGAGATCGTCAAGGCACTTCGCGGCTGGACGTCGGGGCTCGCGGTGCCGCACTTCGTGATCGACGCGCCGGGCGGGGGCGGCAAGGTCCCGTTGCTTCCGGAATACGTCGAGGAGATCACGGATGACTCGGTGACGTTCCGCAACTACGCCGGTGAGCGCTACGTGTACAAGCAGCCGAAGCAGGGTGGCGGCTGCGGGAGCGAGCCGGTGGACGTTCCGGATGTCGTCCCGATAGCGGTCGGGCAGTCGACGTCGAAACGGAAGGGGCGTGCGTCGGCGAAGAACGGCAAGGTCCCGCGGCGGCGTCGCTCGGCGGCAGGTTAGGCGCGCGTGCGACCAGGGTTCCAGCCCTGGACGCTGGAACGACAATGAACCGCGGGAGACGCGGAGGGGCGGAGGACAACAGGGCAGTCCTCGGCCCCCCGCGTCCCCCGCGGTTCGCTTTACTCGACCCACGATGAGCTGACGGTTGGCTGGTCGCTGGTGTCGGTGGTGACTCGCGTGGGGTTAGGCGGCACGACGATTGGCTGGA
>DASURJ010001065.1:0-4813 GCA_036280115.1 Gemmatimonadaceae bacterium | reverse complement strand
CGCTCAGCAGTCCCAGCGCAACGCCGGTGCTGGCGAGCACGAACGAGAACTCGCCGACCTGCGCGAGTCCGAGCCCGGCCTGCACGCCCACGCGCAGCGATCGCTTGAGCAGGCGCGCGATGCCTACGACGATGGCCGCCTTGACGACGATGACCCCGAGCGCGACTGCCGTCACGAGCGCGAGATGCTGCGCGACGTAGCTCAGGTCGAGCAGCATCCCCACCGAGATGAAGAAGATCCCGCTGAACGTGTCGCGGAACGGCAGCACGTCGGAGAGCGCCTGGAGGCCGTAGTCCGACTCGGAGATGATGAGCCCCGCGAGGAAGGCGCCGAGCGCGAGCGACATCCCGAAGGCCGACGTGACGTACGCGGCCCCGAGGCCGATGAAGACGACCGAGAGCGTGAAGATCTCACGGTTGCGAAGCTCCGCGATGCGTCGCAGGACGCGCGGCACGGCGAGGCGACCTCCGATGATGAGGACGGCGACGACGACCACGCTGAGCGCGATCATCCGGATCGCGACCGCGATGTTCGTGGACGCGCCCGCGAGCAACGGCGTCGCGAGCATCAGCGGTACGACGCAGAGGTCCTGAAAAAGCAGGATGGCGACGGCCACACGTCCGTGCGGGGTGTCGAGCTCTCCGCGGTCGGTGTAGACCTTCAGGACGATTGCCGTCGACGACAGCGCGAACAGCGCGCCGAAGAAGAACGCGAGCCGAACCGGTGTGCCGAATGTGAGTGCGATCGCCGCGACCACGCCGATCGTCGCGAGCACCTGGGCGGTGCCACCGCGGAACACCCAGGCGCCCATGCGCACGATGCGCGAGAGCGACAGCTCGAGCCCGATCGCGAACAGCAGCAGGACGACGCCCACTTCGGCGAGCGACGCGACGGACTCCGGATGGGGAACGAGCGCGAGCGCGTTAGGCCCGATCGCAATACCGGTCAGGAGGAAGCCGACGACCGTCGGCACGTGCCATCGCTGGGCCAGTATGACCACCGGGATGGCAATGGCGACGATGATGACCAGGTCGCGGAGAACCGGGATCTCATGCACGCGCGTGCAAGATCGCAGTGCGCTCGGGTCGCGACAAGACGAATGCTCCGGGCATAGCGGGGTGTGGGGTCCTGGCTTGCCGTTCCCGGGCCCCGCGTGCAATGTCGGGGAGAACTGGACTGGCCGGCCCATGAACTTTCGGTCACGAGCTGCCGTTCGTCTTCGTTCGCGCAGGCGACCAGCCGGCACCGGACTGGGCCGCTGGTTGCTCCTCGCGCTCGCCGGAGTCGCGGGGGGAACGGGATCGCTCGGCGCGCAGGGTCTCTCCACGACCGGCGTCACTGGCGTCGTCCGATCGCCCCAGGACGGGAACGTCGACGGCGCACAGGTCCGGGTCCTCAATCGCTCTACCGGTCATGCGGTCCAGACCACCACCCGGAGAGGCCGGTTCTCCGTGTGGGGGCTCGAGGTGGGCGGACCTTATGAAGTCTCCGTCCGCCGACTCGGCTACGTGCCGACGGCTCGCGACAGCGTGTTTCTCGTGCTTGGCGAACCGTTGACGGTGGAGCTCGTGCTGGAGCCGCTCGCGCAGACGCTCGACAACGTGACGGTCGGCTCGGAGGTGACGCTGGGGAACTCGGTGCACGCCGGGGCGGCGACGACGATCTCGGACTCGCTCCTGCACCGCCTGCCGTCGCTCAACCGGGACATGTACGACTTCGTCCGGCTGGTGCCACAGGTGAGCACGCGCTTCGGTGGGCTTTCTGGCGGCGCGAGCTTTCGACTCAACAGCTACCTGATCGATGGCGTGAGCGACCGCCAGATCGGGAGCAACGCGGTGATGGGGGGCGCGCGAGGGGGCAAGGCGATGCCGCTGGACGCGCTGAAGGAGTACCAGGTCCTGCTCACACCTTACGACGCACGGTACGGCGACTTTGCCGGCCTGCTCGTGAACGCCGTCACGAAGAGTGGGACCAACGAGTTTCACGGCTCCGCGTTCGGCTACCTGCGTAACGAGGAGCTCGCCCGGAGCTCAGGGTTCCTTGCCGGCTCTACGTACGACCGCCGGCAGTACGGGTTCACGTTAGGCGGTCCGGTGGTTCGGAATCGGGTGCACTTCTTCGCGGCCACCGAGTTTCAGGACCACACCGAACCGGCGGGCGGGCCCTACGTCGGGCAGGGCGCTGACGCACCGGCACCCGTTCCGGTCTCGCCGGCCGACGTCGATCGTTTCGCATCGCTCCTCGCTGCACGCGGCCTCGACGCCGGGCATGGCGGGCGCGTGATGGCCGTGAACCCAGTCACGGCATTCTTCGGCCGCCTGGACGTCTCCCTTCCGGAGTGGCGGAGTCGACTCGCCGTGCGCCACACCTACAGTGACGTGGTGCGGACGATGTTCGCGCGGTCGACGACGGGCCCGTTCGCACTATCGAGCAGCTCGTGGGCGATCAAGTTCACGAAGCGCTCGTCGGCCTTGCAGCTGTTCACGCAACCTGCGGCGAGCGTGTTCAACGAGCTTCTCATCGCCCACTCCACGATTCCAAACGGAGCCTCGGGATATGCCAATGCCCCGACCGTGCAGGTGTCGGTGCCGAGGGCCGACGGATCGGGTATGGAGCGCCTCGTCGCCGGCCCTCCCAGCCCGGCACAGGGAACCAGGATCGTGAACACGTCGGTGGAGTTGGCCGATCATCTCCGCGTCCAGATCGGCGAGCGCCACGCCCTGAGCGTCGGGGTTCGCGGCGAGTGGTTGCGGTATTACGGAAGCACGGTGCCGGGGAGCTTCGGTTCGTGGGTGTTCTCGAGTCTCGATGCACTGGAGCGCGGACAGGCCGCGAGGTACGCGGTATCGAGGGACTTCGGGGGCGCCGAGGCGCCGCTGAACGGCGTGCAGGTTGGCGCATACGTCAACGATGAATGGCGTGCGACCCCGGGGCTGACGATCACGGCGGGGCTGCGCGCCGACATTCTGTCGCTCGATGCCCGACCAGGAGAGAACGCAACCATCGATTCGATCTTCGGCCGGCGGACGACGGACTTTCCCCGAATGCAGGTCCACTGGTCACCTCGCGTCGGATTCAACTGGCGGCCTAACGCCGCCGGCCGCACGTGGATCCGCGGGGGCGCGGGATTGTTCGCGGGCCGTCCACCGCTGGGGTGGCTACGCTCTCCCCTCCGGCAGTACGGCACCGGGATCCGGACGCTGGTGTGCGCGGGCGCGGGGGCGGTGCCGAACTTCACGACGAGCGCGGCGTTCCAACCCGACGCCTGCGCGAACGGAAGGCCGTACGGCAACGGTGCGGTGGACCTGGTGGATCGTCGGCTGCGGATGGCGGAGGCGTTGCGGGCGTCGATCGCCGTGGACCGCGAGCTGCCATGGGACATCGTTGCGACCGGCGAAGCGATGTACACACGAAACCGATCGGACTTCATGCTCGTGAACCTGAATCTGCGCGGCCCGCAAGGTTTCGATCGTCACGGGCGCGTCATGTACGGTGCGCTGCACGACACAACGGGCGCGCGCCCCGCCCTCGCGACAGACACGTTTCCGGAAGTGTTCGACCTGCGGAACCAGTCGCGGAATTACTCGTGGTCACTCACCGGGCAACTCACGAAGCGGTTCGACGACCGGCTCGAGGCTCGCGCATCGTACACCTATTCGGTCATGCGCGACGTGCAGACGCTGACGGCGAACCCCGCGGGGAACCCGGTCGTCGACCACTGGGCTGGCGCGCGCGCGCTCGCCGGCCGGCACGATGATCTGGCGCCGGGCATCTCGTCGTACGACCTCCCGCATCGGGTGGTGCTCGCCGCGACGTACGCAGCACCATGGAAGCGCTGGGCGACAGACGTGTCCGTGACGTACGTCGGGGAGTCGGGTGTGCCGTTCACCTATCTCGACTCGTCGGGGACCCCGGCGCTCGGTGATCTCAACGCGGACGGCACGAGCGCGAACGACCCGATCTACGTGCCGCGAAACGCCACGGACCCCGAGGAGATTCGTTTCGCTGGCACCCCCACCGAGGTCGCGCACCAGCAGGCGGCATTCGAGCAGTTCATCCGGGAGTCATCGTGTCTACGGCGCCAGCGCGGCAGGATCGTGGAGCGCAATAGCTGCCTCGCCCCATGGGTGCACGCAACGAGCCTTTCCGTCCGACAGGCACTGCCGCCCGTGTCCGGCCATCGCCTAACGCTGCAGCTCGACGTCTTCAACGTCCTGAATCTGGTGAACGCACGCTGGGGTCTCGCGCGCGTGCCGAACGTCAACGTGCTCGAGCACGTTGCCCAGACATCCGGTGGGCCTGACGTTTCGCGATCCGTCTTCCGCTTCAATCCGCAGGTCCGGCGCTACAGCACCGAGAACACGGAGTCGAGCTACCAGCTGCAGGTCGCGGTGCGGTACCAGTTTTAGCTTGGGCTGGCCGATGCGGGCTGGGCCCGCGCACGCGGCACATCACGAGCCGCGTTCGAGCTTCGCGAGCTCCGCACGAACGCGGTCGACTTCAGCCTTCAGTTCCGGCTCCGGGTCGGATCGGAGTGCGAGGTAGTGGCGGTACGCGCGGATGGCGGCCTCGCGTTCGCCGAGCTTCGCCGCGAGTCGTGCCTCGTCGCGAAGGAATGTCGATAACAGCTGCGGCGGAAAGCGCCAGATGCCCCGGCGCACGGCCCGAAGTGCTTCGCGGTCGCGGCCGGCCGCTTCGTGAGCGCGCGCCGCGACGAGGTTCGCCCAGTTCACGATCGTGAGCGTGCAACACCCTTCGAGCGCGACCGAGTCGATGCGCGCGCGGAGCGTCGGGGCGTCCGGTCGGCCCGAGC
>DASURJ010001064.1:0-4044 GCA_036280115.1 Gemmatimonadaceae bacterium | reverse complement strand
CCCTGGACCTGGCCGAGGGACGAGCGCTCTTCGCACAGCGCTGTGCGTCATGCCATGGAGTCCGCGGAATGGGCGACGGACCCGGCGGCAAGGGGATGAACCCTGCGCCTCCGGCTATCGGCGATGCGGCGACGATGAACGACGCGACGCCCGCGCTGATGTACCGCATCGTCTCGGTCGGAATCGCCGGGACGCCGATGGCGGGGTTCGAGCACACGCTCACGCCCGAGCAGCGGTGGAATCTCGTCTGGTACGTCACCTCGCTTCACTCCACGCCCGCCCAGGTCGCGGAGGGCGAAGGACTCTACGTCCAGCGATGCCTGAGTTGCCACGGCGCGAACGCCATGGGAGACGGAACGCTGGCGCGGGCGCTCACCACCCTGCCCACCGAAGTGGGAACGCTGGAGTGGCAGGCGGAGCGCAGCGACGCCGATCTCGCGAAAGCCGTGCGGGAAGGCATCGCCGGCACGGCAATGCCCGGCTCTCCCGAGCTCACCGAGTCGCAGTCGCGGAGCATCATCGCGTATCTGCGGACGCTCCCGACGCGCGTGCAGACGGTCGCCTCCGCGGACTCGGCTGGCACCACCGTCGCGGCGACGCGCAGGGTCTTCGCGCTGCTGGAGCAGTCGCTGGCGGCCGCGCGCAACGGCCGGACGAGCGAGGCCAACGACCGCGCGTTCGACGCGTATCTCGCCTTCGAGCCCATCGAGTCGCCGGCGCGCGCGCGCGATCCCGGCGCGGTCGCGTCGATGGAAAAGTTGTTCGCCGACTTCAAGGGCGCGGTGCGCGCCATGGACATCAGGGGTGCCGAACGCGCGCGTGACGCCATCGGGGCGGGAATGCCCGCCGTGGTGGAGCTGACGCGGCCCACGGGCAGCGGCATCGAGGCGTTCTGGCAGTCCTTCCTGATCATCCTGCGCGAGGGATTCGAGGCGATCCTGGTGATCGGAGCGATCGTCGCGTTCCTGCTCAAGACCGGGAACAGGTCGCGGCTGCGGTCGATCTGGGTCGGCGTGGGACTCGGCCTTGCGGCGAGCGCGGTCACCGTCGTGATCCTCAAGACGATCCTCGGCGCGATTCCGGCCAGCCGCGAGATCATCGAGGGCGCGACGATGCTGGTTGCCGTGGCCGTGCTCTTCTCGGTGAGCTACTGGCTCATCTCGCGCGTCGAAGCGGCGAGGTGGCAGGCGTTCATTCGCGAGAAGGTCGCCGACGCGCTCGAGCACGGCGGTGGCAAGGCGCTGGCGCTCGTCGCGTTCCTCGCCGTGTACCGCGAGGGGGCGGAGACCGCGCTCTTCTATCAGGCGCTGTTCAAGGAAGGCGCGAGCGTGGTCACCCCGATCGCGCTCGGTATCGTCGCCGGCTTCGGCATCCTCGCCGTCGTCTTCACGCTGTTCTATCGCTACGGCGTGAAGATCCCGCTCCGGCCGTTCTTCACGGTCACGAGCGTGCTGCTCTACTACATGGCGTTCGTCTTCGCCGGGAAGGGCATTCGCGAGCTGCAGGAGGGCAACGCCGTCTCGATCTCCGTGATCCCGGGGTTCCCGCACGTCGAGGCGCTGGGGTTGTATCCCACGTGGGAGACGCTGCTCGCGCAGCTCTTCCTGGTGGTGCTCTTCGTGTTCGCCCTCGCGAAGACATTCTGGCCGAAACGCTCCGTGGCGCTGCCGACGGTCCAGCCCGATGCGCGCCCCGTGGCGGACATCGCCCGTGAGCTGGCGGCGCTCCGCGCAGAAAACGAACGGCTGCGGGACCGGCTGGCGGCGCTCGAACAGGTCGTCGCCGAGCACGAGGCCGCCCAGGCACACGAAGCGGGCTCGCGTTAGCTTGTCGGCATGAACCTCGACGCGATCTTCGCGTCTCCATACGGCGCGCTCGCAATCTTCGCGCTCCGGATCGTCGACGTCTCCTGCGACACGATGCGGGTGATCTTCGCGATCCGCGGCAAGCGCGGCATCGCCGCCCTGCTCGGGTTCATCCAGGCCTTCGTCTGGATCTTCGCCGTCGGCGCCGCCGTGAAGCACCTCGACAGCATCTGGCACATCCTCGGCTATGCCGGCGGCTACGCGACCGGCACGTTCGTGGGCGTGACCATCGAGCGCGCGATCGCGTATGGCGTCGCCACCGTCCGCATCGTGTCGCGCGCCGCCGGTGAGGAGATCGCCGCCGCGCTACGGGACGGCGGGCATGGCGTCACCGTGTTCCCGGGGTTCGGACGCGACGGCACCGTGGAGATCCTCAACACCGTCGTGCACCGCAGCAACGTCGAGGATGTGCTGCGCACCGTCATGGCGAAGGACGAGGACGCGTTCGTGACGGTGGAGGAGCCCAAGGTGCTGCGCGGCGGACTACTGGCCACGCGCGAGTGGCGCGTGGGTGGATCGCTGTCTAGGTGGATGCACGGCAGACAGCGGGCCTAGCGTCTCGATCCTGAGCGATCCCGGACAGCCGTGGCGTCGTCCGGGGCGTCGTGATGGGCGATCGGTCATCGCCGCGCCGGCGCGGCCGCGTGGATCCCGGGTGTTTCCGCGGACGGCGTATTCCGCATCCACATGATGATTGCGCCCACCGCCAGGAATGCGACGGCGATGAGCTGCGCGTTGGTGAACGGGCCCACGAACCGGTCGTCCTTGGCGCGGAAGAACTCAACGACGAACCGCTCGATCCCCGCCAGCACGCAGTAGACGCCGAACAGCCACCCCTCCGCGTGCTTGTGATCGCGCAGGCGCCAGAGGATGCCGAACATCACGAGCGCCATCGCGATCTCGTAGAGCTGCGTCGGGTGGACGGCGATGACCTGATCCGGGGGCGTCCCCGGCGGAAACTGCACGCCGAACTCGCGTGCCATCACCCCCGCGGTCGAGGGAGGTGCGCCCTCGGGGAACTGCACCGCGAGTGGACCGTTCCAGGGCCGGCCGTAGTCGTCGCCCACGGCCCAGCACCCCGTGCGGCCGACCGCGTAGGCGGCTGCGACCGCCGGGCCGCCGACATCGAAGATGCGCATCATCGGGATGCGCTTGTGCCGGATGACGAGCATCACGGCGAGCATGCCGCCGATCAGCCCACCCCAGAACACGAACCCGCCGCGCGTGAACAGCGCGTCCCAGTTCCCGAGCACCACCACGTAATACAGCTTGGCCCCGAGCAGGCCGCCGATCACGGCGGCGAAGACCATGTCGCTCACCGGCTCGGGATCGTGGCCCCGCCGAGCGAGCTCCCGCTGCGCGACGAGCTGTGCGACCACGAACGACAGCAGGACCGCCAGCCCGAACCCGGTGAGTGTCAGTGGGCCGAACTGGTACTGGAGCGGGTGGTGCACGATGGGCGCGGCGAGCGTCATGCGGCGACGAGACCGGGTAGAGGCTGCGAGGCGAAGGCGTTGAGATCGAGACCGGAGCGTTCGCCCCGCTCGAGGCGGAAGAGCCCCGCGCGCGCGATCATTGCGGCGTTGTCCGTGGACAGCCGGGGCGTAGGAGCGTACACCGTTCCGCCCAGCGTGCGCAACCGTTCGCGCACACCTCGCACCAGCGCCCCATTGCACGCGACGCCGCCGCCGAGGACCACGCGCGTGCGGCCGAACTGCTCGGCGGCACGCGCCGTCTTCTCGGCCAGCGTGTCCACGAGGGCATCCTGGAACGCCCGCGCGACGGCCGCGCGGTCGTCGTCGGACATTTCGGGCTTCACCGCGTTGAGCACGGCCGTCTTCAGTCCGGAGAAGGACACGTCGTAGTAGTCGGCGTCGCCGGGTGTCTGGTCCCGGCGCAGCATGGGGCGGGTGAACCGGAACCGTTTCGCGTCGCCTCCGGCCGCGAGCCGCTCGACGTGCGGACCGCCCGGATAGGGGAGGGACAGGAGCTTCGCGACCTTGTCGAACGCCTCGCCGGCGGCGTCGTCGCGCGTGCGGCCGAGCAGCCGGTAGCGTCCCCACGCTTCGACGTCCACCAGCATCGTGTGGCCGCCGGACACCAGGAGCGCCGTGAAGGGCGGAACGGCGTCGGGATGCTCGAGTGCCGTCGCGAAGAGGTGCCCCTCCATGTGGTGGAC
>DASURJ010001063.1:0-13408 GCA_036280115.1 Gemmatimonadaceae bacterium | reverse complement strand
GGCGAGCTGCGCGGCATGGCGTGCGGACACCCACGCCCACCACACGCCTTCGCGTGGCGGGAGCGCGGCGGCAATGACGCGCAGGGCATCGGCGGCGCGGCTGTTCGTGCTGAGCGCCTGGACGAGCGACGCGCCGTCGGTGGCGGACGCGATGAGGGGCGTCGCGTCGTCGGGGATGTGCGCACGCTCTACGAGCCACGCGACGAGCGACGGGCTCGCGGTGGTGGCCGGCGGCTGGGCAGGATTCGTCATCGGCTTCGCCTCAGTTGATCATCGTGACGCCGCCCTTCACCATCACCATGCCGTCGCCGTTCACCTGCGTCATCGCGCCCTTCACCTGGGTCTGCACCGATCCTTCGACCTTCGTCATCAGGCCCTTCATCTCGGCCTGCACGGTCGCCTCGCTCTTCACGTTCATGCCCTTGATCTCGACGCCGGTGGGGCTCAGGACGATGGAGCTCGTGCCGACCTTGAGCGAGAGCTCCTGCATGGCTTCGATCGCGACCTTGCCGGCGCCGGCCTTGATCTCGATGTTGCCTAACGACACGTCCATGGTCAGGTTGCCCATCTTGACCTTGAGCGTGTCGTTGCCCTGGTCGAGTGTGACGTCCCGGTTGCCCGCGTGGATCGTGATCTTCTCGTTGTTGTCCACGGTGACCGTCCGGTTGCCCTTCGCGACCTCGATGGTCTGATCGCCCTCGGACACGGTGATGGTCTGATTGCCCTTCGACACCGTCACCGACTGGTTGCCCTTCTCCACGGTGTGCTCGTCGTTGCCTTCCTTCACCGTGCGGGTGTCGTTGTTCGTGATCGTCGTCGTGCGGTCGTGCTGGACGTCGCGCACCTCGTCGTTCTTCACCAGCACCGTGAGGTCCTTCTCGGCCTGGGCGAAGACGTGCTCCTCGCCCTTCTTGTCCTCGAAGCGCAGCTCGTTGAAGTTGTCGCTCCCGCCGCCTAACGTGCGCGACTTCCAGCCGCTCTGCGTCTTGTTCGCGGGCAGCTCGTAGGGCGGCTTGTGGGCGCTGTTGTACACCCGGCCGGTGACGATCGGGCGCTCGGGGTCCCCCTCGAGAAACTCCACGAGCACTTCCTGTCCGACGCGCGGGATCTGCATGAACCCCCACCCGGTGCCGGCCCACGCGCTGGCCACGTGCACGCGGTGCTTCGATTTGCCGTCCTTGCCCTCGCCGCGGTCCCACGGGAACTGGAGGAGGATCCGCCCGTCGGCATCGACGTCGATCTCGCCGGTGCCACCGCTCCCGACGACCTTGGCGGTTTGCGTTCCGCGGACCGACGGCCGCGGCGTGATGCGCTCGGGCCGGTACCGGACGCTCGCCGGGATGCAGACGAACGTGTTCTCGTACGACGACTTCATCCCCGAGCCGCCGAAGACGTCGCCCCCCTCGAGCGTATGGGTCACGCGCAGCAGATGCAGCTCGGTGCCGCTCGCGCCCGCGGGACCGCCCGTCACCTCGACCCGCGTCCCCGCCTGAAACGCGGCGCAGGTGCTCGTCCCCCGGAACACGTCGTGCCCGGCCTCCTCGAGCTCGATACGGAGCTTCGCCTCGCCCGCCGAATCGTTAGGCCCCAGGTCGCCGAGGAAGTCGAACCACTCGCCGCGCGCCCCGGGGCTTGCGCTCGAGACCTTCCCGGCGTTGTCCGCGCGCAAGAGGTCGTGGTCGGCGAACGACACCGAGGCGGAATGGACGGCGAAATGGCGGGTGAGCTCGACGATGACGTCGGCCTGCGGCTGCCCGCCCGCCAGGCGCGGCTGCACCTTCGCCGACGCCATCGCGCACGCGGGGATGGACCCGCCACGTGCGTCGGAGAACACGAGCGTATGCTTGTCCTCCTCGTGCTCGAACGTGTAAAAGAGCCCCGCGTCCTCGAGGAGTCGCGAGACGAACGCCAGGTCGCTCTCCCGGTACTGCACCACGTACGGCAGCGCCGGGGGCGCCGCCGTCACCCGGCGCTTCACGTTCGTGACACCCGCCTGCTTGCACACGGCCTCGGCGATGTCGAGCACCGACTGGTTCTCGAACGTGCGGCAGTTCGACGACAGCGACATGAACCAGAGCGCCGGCACCACCTCCGCCCGGTAGTGCGCGAGGTCGTCGGTCCGGTCGCGTCCGAACGTCGAGAACTTCCGCACGAGCCCGTGCACCGCACGCGCACCGCCACCGTCGAGCGGGATATGCAGCGTCATCGGCTTCCCGAGTACGCTGGCAGCCGTCACCGACTGGTTCGTCGAGACGAAGTCCACGGTGAAGAGGAAGGGACGCGACACCTCCTCCTCACCCGTGAGCCCGACCGCCACCAGGGCATCACCGCCGAGCGGCGTCGTGGCGCGCAGCGCACGGTTGGCTTGCGAGATGGGGAGCGTCATCAGCTGCGTCGTTCCTCAGGTCTACGTTGCCGACGCGGTCGCAGTCGCCGCGCCCGTCCCGCCGAGCGAAAACGGCACGTCGAGCACCGTCGGTGTGACCTCGTACGCGAGGTCGCCGTTCTCATCCACGGCCACGCGCACCGTCCCGGGACGCGTCCCGCCGGCAATCGCCTCCAGCAGCAGCCGCGACACCTCCGGCAGCATGGTGTTCGTGAGGATGTTGTCCACGTTGCGTGCACCGCTCTCCACCTCGGTGCACCGCGCGGCGACCGCGCTCACGAGCTCCTCGCCATACACGAGCGCCACGCGCTGCGTCTCGCGCAGGCGCCGCTCGATCTTGCCGAGCTTGAGCCGCACGATCTGCTTCAGGTTCTCGTCGCGCACCGGGTAGTACGGGATGATGACCATGCGCCCGAGGAACGCCGGCTTGAACGTCTTGTCCAGCTCGGGCTTGAGCGCCTTCGCCAGCCCCTCCTGTGACGGCATCGTCTCCGGGTCCGCGGTCAATGTCATGATCGTCTCGGTGCCCGCGTTCGTCGTCAGCAGGATGATCGTGTTCTTGAAGTCGATCTGCCGGCCCTCGCCGTCCTCCATGACGCCCTTGTCGAACACCTGGAAGAACAGCTCGAGCACGTCGGGGTGTGCCTTCTCCACCTCGTCGAGCAGCACCACCGAGTACGGCCGGCGCCTGACGGCTTCGGTGAGCACCCCGCCCTCGCCATACCCGACGTAGCCCGGCGGCGACCCCTTGAGCGTGGAGACCGTGTGCGCCTCCTGGAACTCGCTCATGTTGATCGTCACGATATTGTGCTCCCCGCCGAAGAGTAGATCGCTCAGCGCGAGCGCCGTCTCCGTCTTTCCGACACCCGACGGCCCGACGAGCATGAACACGCCCTTCGGCTTGTTCGGGTCCTCGATCTTCGCCGCCGACGTGCGGACGCGCCGGCTGATGGACGCGATCGCGTGGTCCTGGCCGATGATCCGGGTACCAAGGTGCCGCTCGAGCTCGAGCATCATCGTGAGCTGATCGCGCAGCATCTTCCCGACCGGAATTCCGGTCCATCCGGAGATCACCTCGCCGACGATCGACGCGTCCACCGCCACGCGCATGAGCGGTTTGTCGCCCTGCACCCGTTCGAGCTCCGCAGTGAGCTCGGTGAGCTGCTGGCGCAGCCCGTCGAGCGTTTCCCCGTCCGCGGGCGTCGCGTCCGCGGCCGACGCCGCCACGTGCGCGGCCTCGATCTGCCCGCGGATCTCGCGAATGCGCTCCACGAGGCCGCGCTCCTTCTCCCATCGCGCCGTGAGCCGGGCCAGCTCGGCTTCCACCTCGGCGCGGGAGCCCGCGATGGCCGCGAGCCGCTCCCGATGGTCCACGCCGAGCGCGCTCTCGCGTTCGAGCACGCGCGTCTGGACGGCAAGGTCGTCGAGCCGCCGCCGCGCGTCCTCGACCGGCCCCGGCGTCGCCTGCTGGCCTAACGCGAGCCGCGCGCACGCCGTGTCGAGCACGCTCACCGCCTTGTCAGGGAGCTGGCGATCGGGGAGGTAGCGGTGCGACAGCCGCACCGCCGCGTCGAGCCCGTCGTCCGTGATGCGCACGTTATGGTGCGCCTCGAGTGCCTGCACGACGCCGCGCAACATCAGCAGGCACTGCTCCTCCGACGGCTCCTCCACCTTCACGAGCTGGAAACGCCGCGACAGCGCCGGGTCCTTCTCGAAGAACTTCTTGTACTCGGCCCACGTCGTCGCGGCGATCGTGCGCAGCTCGCCGCGCGCCAGCGCCGGCTTGAGGAGGTTGGCGGCGTCGTTCTGTCCGGCCTGCCCGCCGGCGCCGATCATCGTATGCGCTTCGTCGATGAAGAGAATGATCGGCGTCGGTGACCCCTTCACCTCTTCGATGAGCGCCTTCAAGCGATTCTCGAACTCGCCCTTGATCCCGGCGCCCGCCTGCAGCAGCGCCAGGTCGAGCGTGCGGATCGTGACGTTCTTGAGCGGCTCGGGGACGTCACCCTCGACCACGCGTCGCGCGAACCCTTCCACGACGGCCGTCTTCCCCACCCCCGCCTCGCCGACCAGGATCGGGTTGTTCTGCCGCCGCCGCGTGAGAATGTCCACCACCTGCCGGACCTCGAAGTCGCGGCCCAGCACCGGGTCGATCTTTCCGGCGCGCGCGCGGGCGGTGAGGTCGACCGTGAACTGGTCGAGGCTCGCCGTTTTCCCGCCGGCTTTCGGCGCGCCGGACGCGTCGGCCGCGCGCCCGGCCGGCTGCATGCCGACCTCCGCGGCCGCCTCGGCCGACGGCGCCGTGACCGTGACGAACTCCTTGTGCAGCACCTCCGGCGGGATCTTCTCGAACTCGCGACTGACGTCCTTCGCGAGCCGAGCCAGCTCCTCGTTCGACAGGAGCGCGAGCAGGCAGTGGCCGGTCCGCACCTGCGGAGCGCCGAACTCGAGGGAGCCGATGGTCCACGCCTCGGCCAGCACCTTCACGAGCGAGGGGCTCAGGCTCGGCGTTCGCGCGTTGCCGCTCTTCAGCCGGTCGAGCCCGCGCGCGAGGTCGTCAGCGAGCCGCGACCGGTTCACGCCGTAGTGCTTGAGGATCTGCGCCAGGTCGCCGTCCGTGGCGTCGAGCGCCTTGACGAGAAAATGCTCGATCTCGATGTCGTAGTGCGTCCGTGACAGACACAGCCCGGCCGCGCCTTCGACGGCACCGCGCGCGGCGGCGTTGAGCTTTCCGATCAGGGCCCGGAGGTTCACTGCCATCGTTGCCTCGCGTGTTGAATTCGTTAGGCGATCGTCGGTTCACCGCTCACGAAAGCCGGAGCATCGTCTCGTCCGGGTCGCGCTCGAGCGGCCGCGCCGCGAGCCACGTCCCCCGGCCGAGCCGGGGCGGCGCCGGGCCGTCGCGCGCCGCGGGCCCGAGCACGCACGCCGGCACCTCGCCGCGGGCGAGGACGAGCTGGGCGTCCACCCCCACCTCGTCGCCGGCGTACAGGCGGGTAAGCGCCGAGAGGGCGGCGTACGCCGATCCCCCCGGGAGAAACGCGTCGTACTGCGCACGCGTGAGCGGACCGAGTCGGAGGCGGACGCGCGCCTGCGCGTCCCACGCCGCGTTCCCGAGCACGCCGAAGCCGAGCCGTCCCGCATCGTCGTCGGCGCCCATGGTAAGCTGGCCGCGCTCGTCCACGCGCCGCCATTCACCCACGAACTGCTCCACTTCCGCCGGCACATCGAAGTAGTCGCTGATCAACCGCGCGAGCCCGTCCGCCGGCCTGACGCGGGACGCAAGCAGCCCGGCGTAGAACGCGAGCACGGCATCGGGGATCGGCAACCGACCCCGCAATCCCGCCGTGCCGAGCCCCGAGAGGTCGAGCAGGTGCTCGTGGATCCGGTCCTCCGCCCCTTCTTCCTGGAGCACCGGCGAGCGGTGCGACTTCCACGCGCGGTAGAACAGCGACAACACGCGGTGGTTGAAGAGGTCGAGGAAGTCGCGGAGCGCCGTGTCCCTCGCGCGCGCGAGCGCCGCCGTGTGTTCCGTGTAGAAGTGCGGCAACACGCCTTGCGGCCCGGTGAGCCCCATGAAGTTCACGGTCATGCGCCCGGGAGGCCCGTCGTCGCCCGGCAGCGTGAGCGATTGGATCTCGCTCGCGGGAAAGCCGAGTGAGGTGCTCGCCGAGAACCGCAGGGGCTCGCTCGCGGGGTCTGCCCACCCTCCGACCGGCGCGCGGTCGGGGCGCAGCCGCGACAGGAGCCGAACGGCCTGAAAGAACGAGAACGCGGTGGGCTCGTCCCGAAGCGCGCGCTCCAGCGACGCGTCGGGCGCGGGAGCGGTCGGCGGCGTGTACGAGCCGCCGATTGGCGCGGCGTCGGGGCGCGTGGCGCTCAGAGGAGCGTCTGCCATCCCGCCCTCGGCACCCACTCACGCATCACGCGCTTCCGCTGGCGTGACCGTGCGGCGAGCTGGGTGAAGCTGTTCATCGTCGCGTAGTGGGCGAGGAACCGCTCGAGCACACTCGCGAAGAGGAACGCGCCGCCGCCGGGGAAGTGTTCCTCGTCGAACTCCAGTTCCACGCGACGTCCGCGCGCGAATGCGATGCCCTGGTCGGTGGTGACGCGGGCGTACGCCGGACTGCTGCGCACGCCGACGAGGCCCTGGATCTGCCGCTCGCCCCCCGTCGAGTCGCCCACGTTATGCAGTCGGAGGAGCTCGCGGAGCGCCTCGTGGCCGTCCTCGACCAGCGACAGGTGATTCAGCGACAGCGTGGACACGAGCCGCCACAGGAGGGGCTTTCCGAGCGGCGGCTGAACGACCGGGGTGGGGCGGGCAAGACACATGACGCGACGCACCGGCCCGCCTTGCGCGAGCTCGAAATCGCCACGCTCATCCACGCCGAACGGCAACCGGCTCGGCAGGTCGCCGTTGAAGCAGGTCAGTGTGAGCGACGCCACTTCCGCGTCAGGCGCACGAAGCTGGCCGGAGAGGTCGGCGAACGAGATGAACACTTCGGTGCCGCGGTCGGTACGCCACCCGCTCGCCCGTCGCACGCCGTGCCAGAACACGCTCGTCGCGTCGCTGCGGCCGTGCCGGAACCCGTAGAGCGGTTCGATGCGTCGCGGCTCTCCCTCGCCGGGCGTGAGCCCCAAGACGCTGTCGACCGACCACGTTTCGATCTCCAGACGCCGTCGCGCATCCGGAACGACCGGGTATTCGGAGGCGCGCTGTGTGAGCAGAATGGGTTCCGCCACCTGCTCGAAGAGGTTCACGACGGGGGTGCATCCCAGGCGAAAAGTCCGCGCCGAGATCCCGAGCTCCAGGATCTGGCGCCGCTCGGCGCGCTCGAAGGGCGAGATGACGATGAACAGCTCCGCGCGCGCCCCGGCGCCTAACGTCTGGAACGCCTCGGCGACGCCGGCGATGTCCACGAACTGGAACTTCTGCGGGAACGCGAACATCTCCTGGAGCAGCGAGAACGCCGCGAACGTGCGGCGCGGGTACGGCAACAGCGCCTCGTGCTCCTCGAAACCGACCGGTGTGACGTTCGCCGCGGGCAGCACGATGCTCGACCGCGACGGCTGGTCGGGATCACGGACGATGACGCGCGCGCAGTTGTTGAGCAGCAGCTCGTGCAGCGCGTCGGCGACGTTGGCGTCGCCCGCGAGGTGAAACCGCAGCGCTTCGAGCCGAGGCGGCGCGCCGTTCCCCGCTCGCCTCGCGGGCTCGCGTGCCGGAGCGAGCTGTCCGAGCTTCATGCCGTCGAAGGCGCGGACCTCGATGCGGATGGCTCCGACTGCCTCTCCCACGCGCGCCCCGGTGCCCGCGCGGTCGGCCGTCGTCCATTCGGCCGCCTTCACCGTCAGGGGCCAGAGCGTGGTGTCGTAGGCCGTGCGGAAACGGCACGGCATCCCCTGGACCGGGCGCGATCGCAGCTCGCTGCCGCGCGCGACGCGGAAGCCTGCCGGGAGCTTTCCGAGCTCGGGGTCGAGCTCGAGCTCCACGAGCGACAGTGATGGGAGCGGTCGCACATGCTGCGGATGCAGCACGTCGAGCATCGCCTCGGACACCTCGGGAAGGTCGTCGTCGAGGCGGTGGTGGACACGCGCGGCGAGAAAGGCGAACCCCTCGAGCAGTCGCTCGACGTGCGGGTCCTCGCACTTCGTGGGCTCGAGCTGCAGGCGCGACGCCACCTTCGGGTAGCGCGCGGCGAATTCGGCGCCGAGTCGGCGGAGATAGGTGAGCTCGCGCTCGTAGTAGAGCAACAGGTCGTCGCGCACGGCGTCTCCTCAGCCGCCGGACGACTGGGTGTCGGCGTCGTGGACGTCGTACTCGCCGCTCGCGACCTCGAGCACGGTGTCGAACACGACGTCCTCGCGTCCCGGGTCCATCACGAGCACGGCCTCGAGCACGAAGCGGATCTGCGGGGCGCGGACCTGCTGCGCGTCGATGAGCCGGACGCGCGGCTGTGCGAGGCGGGGCTCGAAGCGCTCGATCGCGTCCTGGAGCGCGGTGAGCAGACGATCACGCCCCTGCTTCGTGCCCACGGGGATCCCGGTCGTGTCGAGGAGCCCGTAGTCGTACACCGACCGGCGCAGCTCCGGGCACCATTCGGGTGCCGGATACATCGTGCGTCGCGTGTTGAGGAGCGCTTCGACGTCGCGCTCGACGCCGCGCCGGTATCGCCGCTCCGATTCTTCGCGGGTGACCGGCGGGTCCGCGGCGAGCCCCGGCTCCGGATCGGAGAGCCGGTCGAGCAGCGAGGGCCTGACGGTGCGTTCGATCTCGGTGCGTCCCATGACAGCGTCTGCTTGTTAGGCGGTCGGCGGCTGAAGCGCGATCGCCTGGAGCGGATCCAGCCGACAGATGCGCAGGTACAGTCCATCGCGGTCTCCCGACCCATCCCCGGCGCGGTCGAGCACGCGGCAGAGCAGCGCCATCGGCTGGGCCACGAGCGGTCCGGATTCCCAGTCCTCGAGCCCGCGCTCGTCGATGGTGCTGATCAGCTTCTCGAGGATCGGCCGAGCGACGGCGTCGAGCCCCGCTTCCACCATGACGTACGCGATCTGCGTCTGCCTCACGAACCGCCCGCGCGGCGAGCGTTCGCGCGCGAGCTCGGCGACGAGGATCTCGATGGCGCGGTTCGGCCGGTTCTGCGCCAGCTCGCTCCGCGCCGTCGCGAACGGATCGCGGTCGGCCGCACCGGGGGTTGGCGTGCCGGCGAGCCGCCGCCGCGCCCCGCTCCTGAGCCCCCCGTGCTCGCTCGTCGCGTCCTCCTCGATGATCGCGGCGCTCAGGGCGGCGGTCTGGTCGACGATCTGGGTGTCCGTGGCGCCGTCACCGTTCTCTGTGCTTGCCGCGCCGTTCCCGGATTCCGATGACCCGAGGTGCTGCGAGTCGAGCCAGTCTCGCGTCTCGCCGTTCGCGGTCGGCGCGTCGTCCATGAGCGTCATCTCCGGCAACTGGGGAAGCGCGGCGAGCAGGGCCCGGAGCTCCGAGCGTACGGCCGCCGCGACGCCGTCGTAGCTGCCGCCCATCCGGTCGCACGCGGTCAGCACGTACCGCTGCAGGTCGAGCCAACCCCGCCCCTGCGGCGTGGCCATCACCGTCTCGCATTGCTCGAGGAGATCGGGCCACTTGCCGTCGAGCATGAGGCCTTTGAGGCGAGCGCGGACCGCCGTCGGCGGGGCATCGAGCAGCTTGGGCTCGACCTCGGGCGCGCGGGCGCGGAGCTCGCCCCATCGGAGCCCGCGAAGCATCAGGTACGGCGCCGGGTTGGTCGGGTCCTGTTTCCGGAGGAATCGCGCGGCGGTGGCGATGCGCGCGGCGGCGTCGGCGACGCTGACCGGCTCCGGCGTGAGCGGGCCGTCGGCCGCTGGCGCGGCCGCGCCGTCGTCGCCGGGCGCTGCTTCCTCCACGATCGGATCGGGGTCCTCGACGAGCTTCTGGGCGAGGATCGGCGACGCCACGCGCCGAATGTCCTCGAGTGCCGATCGCAGCTTCGCGAACGACGGCGCGTCACGGCCAAACCGCTCGTCGGCCACCTTCTCCAGGGCCGCCGCCGCGGCCAGCGCCGCGTCCGTCTCGGCGATGACCGTCTTGTAGAACGCCTTCGGCGCCCCGGCGATCGCTCCATCCACCTGTTCCGGAGGGCGCTTGCCGTCCGCCAGCGCCTCGTCGCGCGCCGTCTTCTTGTCGCGGCTGCCCTCGGCGTCGGATTCGCTCGGGATCGAGCGCGACGCGTGGTAGTCGAGGAGTGAGACGCCTCCCGGCGCGATGGTCGTCTGCCTAACGGGTACCTCGAGCTTCGCCCCGACCCAGTCGAGCGGGCCCGCGCGAAGCTCCGGGTCCTCCTCGTCCCAGGCCGGGTAGCAGCCGTCCCAGAACTTTTCGAGGATGCCACGGAGCGCGTCGAGCCCGGTGGTCAGCCCGGCGAGCCCGTCGCGTTTGAGTAACGCCTCCGTGAGCCACGCGGCGAGCTGGAGGTCCTTCGTCTCCGTGGTGAGCAGTTGCCCCGCGAGCTTCACCACCTGCGGCCAGTCCGCGACCTTGCGATCGCCGGCGAGCCCGCCGGGCGGCAGGTCGAGGTCCTCGCGCCGCGCTTCCTTCACCTGGTCGTAGCGCGGGTCGTAGCGCAGATCGCGACCGGCAGGGTGGTCGCCGGGGACGGGCGTCAGCAGCGCTTCGAGCAGGGCGGTATCGGCGGGCATTGCGGCGTGAGAGTCGGCTGTCTGCGTGGGCGAGGACCGAGCGGCGCCGGCGCGAGGGTGCGCCCGCTCCGCGGCGAAAGGACGAATTGTCGGTCGGCGTTGCCGGAGCGCCGCGCGTTAGGCGTTATGCGGGGAGCGGGTCGGACCCGGTCGCCGTCACCGTGAGTTCACGCACCTCCAGCAAGGGGACGAGCTCCCCGTCCACCCGGAGCAGCTTCTGGCCGGCGGGCGCGAACGACCCGTCGGCAAGCTCCTCCCAGTCGGCGGCGCGTCCGAGCCTGAGCTCGGCGTCGTCGAGCCGCCAGGCGCCCGGCGACAGCGCGGGGAGCAACACTTCGCCGAGCTCCATCTCACGCACCGAGGCGTTCGTGGTCACACGCGCCGGCGCCCATCGCAGATCGCGGAGCATCCGCGGCGGCTCCAGCCGCACCGACTCGAGGTAGGCGAACGGGATCCACAGGTACCGGCCGCCGGCCATCACTTCGAGGCGCGCGCCGACGCGCGGGTCCGCATCCTCGATGGACGCGAACGGCCGTCCGTTCAGCGTGCCAGCCACCGGTGCCGGGGCAACTCCGGTTGGGAAATCGCCGGTGGCGAACATGTGCTCGCGTACGCGCTCGGCCTGAAGCGCGGCGCGGTAGGGCAGCACGGCGAGCTCGGAATCCGTGCCACCCCTCGCGAGTACGTCGAGCTGCTTCTCGGCGCGGTCGTACTGACCCGCGAACGAGAGCAGCTCGAAGAGGAACGTCCGCCGATGGGCATCGGTCGGAGCGTCCCGCAACTCCGCCCCCAGCGCTTCGATCGCCGAGTCCAACCGTCCGGCGGCGTACAGCTCTCGTGCGGTCGGCATCGGCGGTGACTCGCTAGTTGGCGTCGACCTTCGTGACGTCCCAGACCACCGGCGTGCCTGCCTGCAGCTTGCCGGTCTTGTCCTGCGTCTTGTACTCGATCGTCACCTTGGCGAACGCGAACGAGACCGATTCGGTGGGCGTGTCGTCACCGCCCGACGAGCCGGACCACTGGACCGACTCGACCATCACTTCGTTGAACGTGTAGATGAGGAATGCGTCCTGGCCGCCGGTGCCGGTCTGCTTGCGCATCGAGATCGTCATCTTGTCGACGTGGTCACCGGTGCAGCAGGCCTTGAACAGCTTCGGCGAAGCGACATCCGTCTTCTTCATCACGTTGAACGACGAGATGCTCACGCGTGACGCGGAGATACCGGAGCTCCCCGGGCCGATGGTCACGGGCGCGGAGGCGCCCCACGAGAACGAAAAGATCTCGATCTTCTTCTCGAACCCTTTTGCGGTGGCCTCACCCTCGATGCCGGTGAGCTCCATGTAGGTATCGAATGCCATGTCGTCTGCGCCTCGGTGTTTAGGGTAGTTCGTGTGTCAGCAGGCTGCGACCGCGGCCGCGAGCCAGGAGCTTGGATCGGGCGTCCGGGTTCGTCCCCCGGACGCCCGGCTGTCGTCACGCAGCTGGCTGCGGCAACTCGGCCACGAGACGCATGGCGACGCCCAGCTCGTCCAGCTGGAAGTGCGGGCGCAGGAACGCGACCGCGCGATAGGCGCCCGGCTTTCCAGGTACTTCCACGACATCGATGCGCGCCTCGGCCAGCGGCCGCTGCGCCTTGATCGATGCGGCCGCATCCTCACCCGTCACGTAGTTCTGGATCCACCGGTTGAGGAAGGAGTCGACCTGAGCGCGCGACGTGTAGCCGCCGATCTTGTCGCGCATCATCACCTTGAGGTAGTGCGCGAAACGCGAGGTCGCGAAGATGTACGGCAGTTGCGCCGAGAGGCGCGCGCTCGCGGTGGCCTGTGGTGTGTCATACACCTTGGGCTTCTGGCACGACTGCACGCTGAAGAAGGCGGCGTTCGACGTGCCCTTCTGGTGCACCAGCGCCGCGAAGCCGAGGTCGGCCAGCTCTTTCTCCCGCCGGTCCGTCACCTGCACCTCGGTCGGGCACTTCATGACGAGCTCGCCCGCCTCGGTGCGGAAGTTGTGCACCGGCAACCCTTCGACGAGGCCGCCGCTCTCCACACCGCGAATCGACGCGCACCAGCCGTAGCTCGCGAACGCCTTGTTCACGTTTGCCGCCAGCGCGTACGCGGAGTTCCCCCAGAGGTACGCGTTGTGGTCGGTACCGTCCACGCGCTCCTCGTAGTTGAACGCCTCGATGGGGACCGTGCTCGACCCGTACGGCTCGCGCATGAGGACGCGCGGCGCGGTGAGCGCGACGTACCGCGAGTCCTCGCTCCCACGGAACGCCTTCCACTTGGCGTACTCGGTGGTGTCGAAGATCTTCGCGAGGTCACGCGGCTGATCGAGGTCCGTGAACTTCTCGAGGTTGAACAGCTCGTGCGACGCGGCCGAGAGGAACGGCGCGTGCGCCGCCGCGGCGACATTCGAGATCTTCTCGAGCAGCTCCATGTCCTGGCCGCTCTTGTCGAAATAATAGTCCCCGACGAGCGCCCCGAACGGCGTGCCGCCGAAGACGCCGTATTCCTCTTCGTACACCTTCTTGAACAACGCGCTCTGATCGAACTCCGGGGCGCGCTGCAGGTCGCGGAGCAGGTCCTTCTTCGAGACGTTGAGGACCTTGATCTTCAGCATCGTCCCCGTCTCGCTCTGCGAGAGCAGGTACTTGAGCCCGCGCCACGACGACTCGAGCCGCTGGAACTCGGCGTGATGCAGGACCTCGTTGACCTGGAGCGACAGGAGATGGTCGATCTGCGCGATGCGCGCATTGATCATCATCTCGGTGTCGCGCGCGACGGTGATCGAGCCTTCGAGCACCTCGGAGACGAATCGCTTGAC
>DASURJ010001062.1:0-8251 GCA_036280115.1 Gemmatimonadaceae bacterium | reverse complement strand
GACGGCACACCGGGCGCCGAGCTCGAGGTCGCTGCCGGGTCGTTCGACAGCTACTCGATAGACGCGTCAGGTGGTGGGAGCGCCGGACGCTGGCACTACTACGCCGGGGCCGGGCACGATCGCGAGCGGGGATGGCGCCAGCTCACCGCGGCCCGCAGGACGGGCGGCCTCGCTAACGTCGGGCGATTCGGTGAGCGAGCGGGACTCGGCCTCCAGGCATCGTGGGTGGGTTCGCGCGCCGAGACCGCGGGCTCACTCCCGCAGAGCGTGTACTCGGTGCGCCCGGACTCGAATCTGTCCGCTGGCGACTTCGAGGACCTGACGCAACTGCACGTCGCGGTCACTGGCTACTCCGCACTCCCGCTCGGACGCGCATCGTTCAATGTCTTCGCTCGCCGCCACGGGGCCGAGCGGTTCAACGTCAACCAGGTGGACGATCCGGACGTGCGCGGGTTCTCGCGCAACCGAACGCTCGGCGCCACGGCGGACTGGCGAACGTCAGGCACGGTCGGCGCAGGAACGCTCGCGATCCGTGTCGGCGCCGGCGGTCAGGCGAGCCGCACGGCAATCCGGCTGTACGCGGAGCGCGTCGATCCGGGCCTAACGACTGATGTCGAGAGCCCAATCCGAAAGCTCGACGTGTTCGCGCTTGCGGACTATCAGGTAGGGCGTGTCACCCTGTCTGGGGGCGCACGCTATGACGCCGTCCGCGTACCGTTCCGAAACCTGCTTCGCCCGGACCGCGACACGACGAGCACGTTCCGACGTGTGAGCCCAAGAGGCGGACTGAGTGTCGACGTGGCTCGCGGCATCTCGCTTTACGCATCGGTCGGCGAGAGCTTCCGCGCGCCGGCGGTGATCGAGCTGGCGTGCGCCGACCCCGAGGAGCCCTGCCCGCTCCCGTTCGCCCTCGGCGACGATCCGCCGCTCCAGCCGGTCGTCGCCACCACGTACGAAATCGGGGGCCGTTGGGCGCGTGGCGCACTGATGGCGAACGCTTCCGCATTCAGGACGAACGTCCGCGACGACATCTTCCTCTTTCCCTACGAGGACGAGGACGAGCCCGAGGGGTCCACGATCGACGGCTTCTTCGGCAATGTTGCACGCACGCGTCGCGAAGGCGTAGAGCTCGGGTCGAGCCTGCTGATCGCGGGCGGGCATGCGCTGCACGCCACATATGCGTTCACGCGTGCGGCCTTCCAGTCACACACCGAAATCTTCAGTGTCCGTGAGGTAGCGGGCGAAGAGAACGAGGTGGTTCCGGGGAGCCGACTGCCATTGGTGCCAGCGCACACCGCCACGGTTGGCGGCGACGTGCGTCTACCCGCGGGCTTCGACCTCGTGATGAGCGCGCGGTACACTGGTGCTCGGTGGCTGCGCGGAGACGAGGCGAATGAGACCGAGCCGCTCAGTGGATACTGGGTCACGGACGCGGAGGTCGGCTACACACGTGGGGCGTGGAGCGTGGACGCCGTCGTGAACAACCTGTTCGACCGCGAGTTCGCGACGTTCGGCACGTTCAACATCAATCAAGGCGGTGGGAACGTTCTCGAGCGCTTCCTCACCCCCGGCGAGCCGCGCGCCGCGTACGTGACGCTCCGGCGCAGTTTCGGGACATTTCGAACGAGCTACCGTTGAGGCGGCGTGACGATCTCTCGACCGAAGGCCCCCGAGCCCCACGAAGCCGACGATGAGGAGCCGGCCGGACATCCCACAGCGAAAGTGGTGACCGCGCGCTGGACCGCCGCGGGGCGCGTCTTCGCCATCGTCGTCGGCGCTGTACTGGCGGTTCAGTTCCTCCGACTGGCGAAGCCCGTCGTGCTTCCTCTCGTGGGAGGCATCTTCCTCGCGATCCTCGCTCGCCCGTTGCACGTACGCGTACGAGACGCGTTGCCGCGCCGGTTTCGGTGGCTCGGTCTCATCGTTGCCATGCTCGCGATTTTTGCGGGCGTTGCCGCGTTCGGCGCGGCGCTCGCTCTGAGCGGCCGTGCCGTTGCCAGCGAGTTCCAATCGCGCCGGCCGCGGATCGAAGCGCAGCTCGAGCGCGTCCGCTCGATCGTGTCGCGCAGCGGCATCCCGATATCCGAGACACCGGGGGGCGAACAGTCGTCGCAAGGCACGAGCGGCGCGCCGCAAGAACGACGGGAGGCCGGCGCCGACTCGGGCGCGGTGCCCGAGGGCGCGAATGGCGGTTCGGGCGGCGGCGACTTCGCGTCACGCGTGCTTCGTGCGTTGGCGACCGGCATTACGGGACTCGGCCTCGCACTCGCGTTCGCCGCCCTGGGCCTCGCGGAAGCCGGTGAGGTGCGACAGCGAATCGCGCATCTGGGCCGCGGCGGCGGCGCCAGCCGCGCGCTCGCGGCGATCGACGAAGCAGCGCCCGCATTCCGTCGCTACGTGTGGGTCAAATCGATCACGAGCGCGATCACGGGCATCGCGACGTGGCTCGCCTCGCTCGCCTTCGGGCTGCCGTTGGCGTGGGTATGGGGCTTTCTCGCGTTTCTGCTCGAGTACGTGCCGAGCATCGGGTCACTGCTGGCGGTTCTCCCCCCGACGCTCATGGCGCTTGCCGACGCCGGGCCGGGCAAGGCACTCGCGGTATTGCTGGTGATCGGTGCGCTGCAGGTCATCCTCGGGAACGTCGTGGACCCACGCCTCGAGGGGCGGCTCATGGCGATCTCGCCCTTCGGCGTGCTCCTGTCGATCGTGTTCTGGGGCTGGCTATGGGGCGCGGTGGGCGCACTGCTCGCGGTCCCACTCACCGTCGCCATGGTCATCGCCTGCCGCCACATCCCGGGCGCCCGCGGATTCGCGACGGTGGTCGCCGGGGACGGCGTGCCTAACGGCGACCCACCTTAATTGGGGTCAGATTCGAATTTCATCGTTTCATTGCGAACCGACGCCGAATCGTCGCTCAGCCGAACAGTCCCCATACCGGCGGAAACGTCAACACGAGGCCGAGAGCGACGAGCACCAGCGTGGTCGTGAGGACGCGCCTCGGCTCGACGTGCCGCCCCTTCCATCGGCTGTGGAGCACCGCCCAAGCGATGAGCCAGATCACGACCGCCATCGTCGTGCGGCCCGACACACCACCAGCAGGTCCGTAGAGCGACGGCGCCGAGAACACCCCCGCCTCATTGAGAATCACGACGAGCCCCATCGCGAATGCGCCGACGCCCGCGCCAAGAAACGCCGCCATCGCAGCCCCGTTCACCGCCACCTCGCGATCAACCTCAGTGCCTGTCATGCCAACCTCCTCCGATCACTCGAGTGGCGCGACCTTGTTTACGAAGACGCCGAGTAAGCTCGCACCGGCCACGAGCACGAAGCAGATAGCGAGGAGCGTCATCCCAATGCGGCGGACGTCGGCATCCCGCTGCAGTGTCGTGCGGTTTGTCACAGCGACGTACGCGACTGCGGTCGCCAGCATGGCTGCCACCCACGGAACGTGCTCCTTGACCTCCATGGCGAACGCGTGAAGCCACCTGGTTTCAGGGTTCGCGAGTAGCATCGACCGCGGATATCGGACCAGATCGGTCGCACCCTCGGGCGGCGCCGCCCGGTATGGCGGAAAGGTGACGTACGTGCCGACGATCACGGTGAACCAGAGCAAGACCGCGATGGCGAGAGTCAACCCGGCGAACCAGCGAGCGTGATGGTCGGCGTCAGTACCATCCGGAACGCCGTGGCGCATTGCGCCCAGGTAGAACAGGGCCGCTGCCAGCCCGAGCATCGCGCCACCACCGAGCACGATGCCGTGAACCATCGTCCAGATGCTGCGGCCGCTGAACAACAGGGTGTCCATGGAGGGCCTCGAAGACGGGTCGTGGGACAAAGATGATAGACGCCCGCGCGCGATGTAATGATCGCATTCCACCAATGGCGCGGCCTCCGCGATTCTCCTACACACTGTCCGCGCATTCCCGACTCCGCTCGGCTGCTGGATCCGAGAAACTATTGCGGATACCAAACGGGTCCGCGTGCGCGGACAGGAGATGCCATGCACCACCAGAGTTGGGCCGAGCCCTGGCGCGTCAAGGTCGTCGAGCCGTTGCGGATCACGACGCGCTCCGAACGCGAGCGAGCCATCCGCGATGCCGGGTACAACACGTTCCTCCTGCGATCAGAGGACGTGTACATCGACCTCCTCACCGACTCGGGCACGAGCGCGATGTCGGATCGCCAGTGGGCGGGGATGATGATGGGCGACGAGGCCTACGCGGGCTCGCGGAACTTCTATGCCCTCCAGGACGCGGTCTCGCGGTACTACGGCTACCCCCACCTCATCCCCACGCATCAGGGCCGCGGCGCGGAGCACATCCTCTCGCGCATCCTCATCACCCCGGGCGACCACATCCCCGGCAACATGTACTTCACGACCACGCGCGCGCATCAGGAGCTCGCGGGGGGCGTGTTCCACGACGTCATCATCGACGAAGCCCACGACCCGAGCTCGGAGCACCCCTTCAAGGGGAACGTGGACCTGGCGAAGCTCGAGGCGATCGTCGAGCGGCACGGCGCCAACCGCGTCCCCTACATCACCGTTGCGGCCACGGTGAACATGGCGGGCGGGCAGCCGGTCAGTCTCGCCAACTTGCGGGAGGTACGGGAGTACACGCGACGGCGCGGCATCAAGGTGATTCTCGACGCGACCCGCGCGGTGGAGAACGCGTGGTTCATCCAGCAGCGCGAACCGGGGCAGCGCGGGAAACTCGTGGCGGACATTCTCCGCGAGATGTGCGACCTCACCGACGGCGCCACCATGTCGGGCAAGAAGGACAGCCTCGTGAACATCGGCGGGTGGCTCGGGCTTCGCGACGACCGGCTCGCCGAGCGCGCGCGAAACCTGGTGGTCGTGTTCGAGGGACTGCACACCTACGGTGGCCTCGCGGGCCGCGACATGGAGGCGATGGCCATCGGCATCGAGGAATCGGTTCAGGAGGATCACATCCGAAGCCGCATCGGGCAGGTGCTGTACCTCGGATCGAAGATGATGGAGGCAGGTATCCCGATCGTTAGGCCCGTTGGGGGTCATGCCGTGTTCCTCGATGCGGCGGCGATGCTGCCGCACATTCCGCGCGAGCAGTTCCCTGCCCAGGCACTCGCGGCGGCCCTCTATGTGGAGTCCGGCATTCGTGCGATGGAGCGCGGCGCCGTCTCGGCCGGGCGAGATGCGGTCACCGGCGAGAACCGATATCCGCGCCTCGAGCTCGTCCGCCTGACGATCCCGCGACGGGTCTATACGCAGGCACACATGGACGTGACCGCCGAGGCCGTTACGGCGGTCTACGCGGCGCGTGACCAGGTGCGCGGGCTCAGGTTCGTCTACGAACCGGACATGCTACGGTTCTTTCAGGCGCGCTTCGAGCTCGCAGCCGTGGCGACGCCGACGGCGATCCCGTCAGGCGCAATGAGCGCGAACGGCGGGCGGACCGCTCCACGTCACGCTTGGTCCCGCCAGTGAGAAGGACGGCGCGCCCCCGACTGACCAGGGCGCGGCGGCAGGACTTCTGCGTTACGGAGGCGAGCCGAACCACGATCCGACGCCGTATCGGCGGCTGGTCGCCGCACGCTACCGCGAGCACGGATGTCACGATGGCTGGTATGAAGGAGCACGAAGCTCGCGGGTTCGCGAGGGCCGGGCTGGATGCACCACCCGGTCGTGCCGGCGATACCGCGCGGGCGATCACGCTGCCGCAGCCGGTCTCCGAGACTCCTCGTCGCGAGGGGCGCAGCGAATCGGACGCAACGGCACGCTCGCTCCCCAAACGCCGCCGCGGGCGCCGAACGTTCGCGTGGGTCCTCGGTTCCCTGGCCCTGCTCGCAGTGGTGGCGGTCGCTGTGGGACGAATGCTTTCGGCGCGCGTCGATGGTTCCCCGGTGGTCCGACGCGACGTCGCCCGCACGCTCGTGCTCACCGGACGCGTCCGCCCACCCGCGCGCCCTCAACTCGGCGCGAGCATTGGGGGAACGGTGCGCTCGGTGCTCGTCCGCGAGGGTGATCGCGTTCGGCGCGGCCAGCTCCTCGTACGCATCGATGATGCGCAACCGCTTGCCGCGCTCGCGCAAGCTCGCGCGGCGCTCGCGACCGCCGAGGCGCGGACGCGATCGACCGCGGATCAGGCCCAGCTCGCACTCGAACAGGCGGTCCGCGACCTCGATCGTGCGCGCACGCTCTACCGACAGGGGGCGATCAGCCAGCGCGACCTCGAGGCGAACGAGCGCGCGACGGCCAACGCGCGCTCGGAGCTGGACGCCGCGCGTGCACGCACCACCGGCTCGCCGGCCTTCGCCGAGGTGACTGGTGCTCGCGCCGCAGTGGCGGAAGCGAAGGCGCGCGTCGCCCTGACTCGCGTCACGGCCCCCGCGGCGGCGACGGTGCTGTCGCGCTCCGTGGAGGAGGGTGACGCGGTCGTCGCGGGGCAGATGCTGCTCGAGCTGTCGCTCGATGGCCCCACCGAGCTCGTGGCCTTCGCGCGCGAGGAGAACGTCGCAGAGCTGACCGTGGGTGCCGCCGCCATCGCGTCGGCCGACGCGTATCCCGCGCGGACGTTCGCCGCGCGAGTCGCGTGGCTCGCCCCGATGGTGGATCGCGCGCAAGGCACTATCGAGACCCGCTTTGCCGTCCCGGAACCGCCGGACTACCTGCGCGCGGACATGACCGTGTCGATCAACGTCGAGGGAGAGCGCCGAGCCGACGCACTCGTCGTCCCGGTGGAGCGGGTTCGCGACGCCAGGTCATCGACGCCATGGGTCGTCGTGGCGCGAGACGGTCGGGCGGTCCGACAGGCGGTGCGGCTCGGGATTACGGGCGACCACGACGTGGAGATTCTCGAGGGACTTGCCGAGGGCGATCTCGTGCTTCCCGCGGACATCGAGCCTGGCGAACGGGTGCGCCTCTCGGTCGTGCCGAAGCCCGCCGCTGACTCGGCGCGGACGCGGGAGCGCTGAGTGCCCTACGAGCTGTTCGTGGCGCTTCGCTACCTGCGCGAAGGCAGGGGGCAAACGTGGCTCATCCTCGCCGGCGTTGGGGTCGGGGTCGGCGTCATCATCTTCCTCTCGGCGCTGATCGGCGGACTGCAGGACACCCTCGTGGCGCGCACACTCGGGTCCCAGGCACACGTGGTCGTCCGGCCGCGCGAGGAGATGCCGAGGGTGCTGGCACCCTCGGGTGGCGCCGTGCGGGAAATGCGCGTGGAGCGGCCGGCTCAACGTGTGCGCTCCATCGTGCAGTGGCAGCGCGCCCGCGCCGACATCGAGCGCCTCCCGGGCGTAGTCGCCACCGCACCGATTATCGCTGGCGCGGCCATGGCCGTGCGCGGAGATGGCACGAAGTCCGTAGCCGTGCGTGGCATCGAGCCCGAGGATTACCAGCGGATCGTCCCGCTCGATTCATTCCTCGTGGCCGGCCGCATCGACCTCACGGGGTTTCGTGCGGTGATCGGGACGGAGCTCGCGGGCGACCTCGGGCTATCCGAAGGTGATCGATTCCGGCTGCGCGTCGGCACGGAAGACGAGACCGACGAGGGGAGTATCTACACGGTGAGCGGGATATTCGACATCGGCAGCACGGACCTCAACGAGCGCTGGGTGTTCGTTTCTCTTCGTGCGACGCAAAGCATGTTCGGTCTCGAGGGTGGTGTGTCTACGATCGAGGTGAAAGGCGCGGAGATCTACGACGCAGAATCGCTCGCACAACGGATCGCGGCGCTGACCGGGCTCGATGCGGACAGCTGGATGCGCACCAACGCCCAGCTGCTGACCGGACTCCGCTCGCAGAACGCGTCGAGCGTCATGATCCAGACGTTCGTGATCCTGGCCGTGGCGCTCGGGATCGCGAGCGTGCTCGCCGTGTCGGTTGTGCAGAAGTCGCGCGAGATCGGAATCCTCCGCGCGACGGGGACGAGCACGCGCCAGGTGATGCGGATCTTCCTGATCCAGGGCGCCATTGTCGGGCTGCTGGGATCGGCAGTCGGCATCCTGCTGGGTGTCGCGCTGGGGTACGTGTTTTCGCGCATGGCGCTCAACCCCGACGGCTCGCCGACGTTCCCCGTGAACCTCGACGCGGTGCTCTACGTTCGCTCGGCCGCGCTCGCGTTAGGCGTCGGCCTCGTCGCCGCGATTCTCCCGGCTCGGCGGGCCGCGCGCACCGACCCGGCGGAGATCATCCGCTATGGATGATCCGGGAGGCATCGACCCGAACGCGGCGGACGCCCTGCTCATCCTCGAGGGCGTGACCAAGGATTACGGC
>DASURJ010001061.1:0-19049 GCA_036280115.1 Gemmatimonadaceae bacterium | reverse complement strand
GGGGAGTGATCAGTCCGCAGTGATCAGTCGGGCAGTCATCAGTCGTGAGTTCATCAGTCGTCAGTGCTCAGTAACGTCGCTGGCCACTGACGACCGAGTCACCCACGACGGATGACTGCCCGCCGTTCGCCCGTCCCCCGTCGCCCGTCCCCCGTCCCCCGTAAGCGGCACGCCTATCGAAACCCCTGTGGCTGTCTGCTAGTGATCCTCGGTGTAATCCGGCGGCTGAGCGTCCGTGCCTGACAACCCCTCGGGGGTGGGTGACTCAGGCGGGATCCACGCTGTGCCGCGCTCGATCGCGTTCTGGACGTCCGTGGTACCGAACAGTCGCGAATCGAGGTCCTCCTCCAGGTGCTCCGCTTCCGGGCTCAGTGGCACCGGGCGGTCGCCGAGCAGGAGCCCCGCCCGCTCGTCCTCGTCCGCGAGGTGATCGTCGACTGCTTCCGGGCTCTCCGCGCGGCGCAGCGAGTCGACGATGAGCTGGTTGTCGACGCTCGCGATCCCGATCACGTCGGTCACGACGTGCTCGGCGACGCGACGTTCCGACTCCGTCCCAACGCGGCCACCGAGGCGCACCACGCCGTTCTCGACCTGCACCTCGATGTCGTTGATGTCGAGCCCTCGGTGCTCCGCCAGCCGCGCGCGCACCACTGCCCGGAGCTCTCGGTCACTCAGGTCGCCAACGTCGTCCGTGTTCTCGAAGTCGTGCGCCATCGCTCACCTCGTGGTCACTGCCCGTACACGACGAGCTCGGCGGACCGACGCCGCTACCGGAAGAACAGATACGAGAGACCGAGCGAGATACTGAGGTTGCTCGTCCAGTCATTCTTGGACTCGTTGAGCTGCAACACGCTCGTTCCGTCGCTCGCGGTCGTGTAATACGAGTTCGGGTACTTGATCTGGTAGAGCTGGGTGCCGACGTCGATCCGCGCCTGCAAATTCCCCGCAGGCACCCACTTGATGCCTCCGCCAAGGGAAAATGCAAACGGGGTGCCGAATCGCCACGCGCCAACGTCGCTCCCTCCCTTGAAGTCCGTCGCGACGCCGATGGCACCGTTCACGAACGGCACGAGGCGATGGAAGCTCCGCTGACCCGTGAGGTTGAGCGCGACGCCGACGTCCGCCATGTAGATCGGCCACGATGCGTTGGCGTCGACGATGCGCTGGTCCTCGGGCCGCCGCGGGTCGATCACATCGCGCTCGGACGACACGAACGCGAACTTCGATGTCAGGAGCGCCGGCCCCGCGAGGCGCAGCTCGTAGCGCGCGCCCACCATCGGGCCACTCTTCGGCGCCACGCCCACCGCATCCGTTCCCGCCTCGTACCATCCGGCGAAGAACGTCGCCTCCTGTCGATACGGGATGTCGGAGTACGGACTCCGCTGCGGCAGGTGCCCGACCTGGGCCGCGGTCGGTGCGGCCGCGGCGACACACAGCGCTACAGCGGGTGCAACGAGCTTCCAAAAGTTCACGCGTTCACTCCGGATAATCTGAGGTCAGTACCCGTCATCTCGTCCGGCTGCTCGATTCCGAGCATCCGGAGAATCGTGGGCCCCACGTCACACAACGCGCCCCCGTCTCGCAGCCCCTCGTCGCCTCCCTCGGGGTCCACCACCAGGAACGGCACCGGGTTCGTGGTGTGCGCCGTGTGTGGGCCACCGGTGGACGGGTCGATCATCTGCTCGCAGTTGCCGTGGTCCGCGGTGATGAGCAGGCGGGCACCCGCACGCTCCGCCGACGCGACCACGCGGGCGAGACACGCGTCCACGGTCTCGACGGCCTTGAGCGTCGCGGGGATCGAGCCGGTGTGGCCCACCATGTCGCCGTTCGCATAGTTGCAGAGAATGAAGTCATGCGATCCTCGCTCGATCGCACCGCAGAGCACATCGGTGATACCCGGCGCGCTCATTTCCGGCATCAGGTCGTACGTCGCGACCTTCTGGCTCGGAACGAGGATTCGCTCCTCTCCGGCGTACGGGACTTCGATTCCGCCGTTGAAGAAGTAGGTCACGTGCGCGTACTTCTCGGTTTCCGCCGTCCGCAGCGACGTTCGCCCCTTGTCCGCGAGGACCTCGGCGACGATGCGGGTCATGCTCTGCGGAGCGAACGCGACGGGGACGGTGAAGGTCTGGTCGTACGACGTCATGGTCGCGACCGGAACGCGGGGATGTCGGGTGGCGAACCCATCGAATCCCTCGACCGTGAGGGCGCGCACCATCTGTCGCATCCGGTCCGACCGGAAGTTGAAGCAGATGAGGGCGTCCTCGGCGCGGAACGGCGCAACAGCCTCTCCATCGACCGCGACAACCATTGGCTTGATGAACTCGTCGGACTCCCCGCGCCCGTACGCGTCAGTGATCGCCTGGACGGGATCGCTGACCTGAGGACCCAGCCCGAGCACGGCGGCGTCGTACCACAGCTCTGTCCGGTCCCAGCGCTTGTCACGGTCCATCCCGTAATAGCGGCCGCCGAGGCTGGCCACGACCGCGCGACCGGCTGCGCGCTCGACGGTCTGGCGCATGTAGCCGAGGGCCGACTTCGGTAGCGTGTCCCGGCCGTCGAGCAGGGCGTGCAGCGCCACTCGCGGAACTCGCTCGCGTTCCGCGAGGTCGAACAGGGCGAACAGGTGGCGGTCCACGGCGTGGACGCCGCCGTCGCCTATCAGTCCCATCAGGTGGAGGGTCCCACCCGTGCGGCGAACGTGGGCACACGCGTCCGTAAAGGCCGGTACACGGAAGAACGACCCGTCGCGGATGCTCAAGTCGATCCTGACGATGTCCTGCATCACGACCCGGCCGGCCCCGAGGTTCAGGTGGCCGACCTCACTGTTTCCCATCTGCCCTTCGGGCAGTCCAACGGCTAGCCCCGATGCGTTGAGAAGCGTTCGCGGCGCGCGCGACCAGAGTCGATCCCACGTGGGAACCTGGGCCATCCGGATGGCGTTACCTTCCCGCTCTTTCCGGTACCCCCATCCGTCCAGGACCACGAGGACGACAGGCCGCTGTTCGTCGTTCGCCATCGATACGCTTGTTCTGGAATACGTTTGCCGGAAGATTTCCCGGGCGCATGCGTTCACGCTCCCGGTTGCCCTGCCGGTTGAATGTATTCGGGCACACATGGACCAACCAGCGATGCGCCCTGCCTCTCGTTTCCCCCGAATGTCCCTCTCCACGAGCGCACCCGTGCGCGCCGGAATCGCGGTGCGCGTGCTCCTGCTCGTCACCGCGATGCTCGCGGTCGGCGCCGACGCCCACGCACAGGCGCGCGTCGTCAAGACGCCCGCCGCGATCCTGTCCGCTCCGAAGGGATCCGCGATCGGAAGTGTCCGGCCGGGTACGGAGCTGCGCGTGCTCGAGACGCGCGGCCCGTACGCCCGCGTCTCCGTGAGCGGCTTCGTCGAGCGCAGCCGGATCTCGGCCCAGCGCGGGAGCTCGACACGTCGCGTCGGCAATCGGATTGCGACCTTGCGAGCCCGAGGCGCGAGCGGAGCCAGAACGGTGGCATCCCTCGACGCGGGCACCGCCGTGACCGTCGGCAGCGGGGCCGCGCGGTCGGGCTGGGTGCGCGTCTCACGAACTGGGTGGGTGCTGCGGTCTGCGCTGGCTGCGCCCGCCGCGACGCCCACGCCTCGTTCCGTGGCGAAGGCCCCGGCGCGAACCGACACGAAGGCTCGTACCGCCCCCGCCAAGACCACCGCGAAGGCTTCCGCCAAAGCCGCAACACCCACGCGCCGGAGTACCGCGGCGGAGCCGCGCGTTGAATCGAAGGCCAGCGCCGGTGACGTCGAGAGGCCAGCGCCGAGGGCGGAGTCAGCGGCGAGCAATGGTACCCGTGCCGCCGTTGTTGCCGGCTGGTCGACCACGGCCCCTCTCGCATCGATTGCGGGGGGTGCGGCGGTCGCTTCGGCGGCGAGCTCAACGCCGTCGGCCACAGCCCTGTCCGGCGCACCGCTCTCGGACTCCGCGCTCGTGCCCACCGCGAACGTGGCGCTCCGCGCGGCGCCAAACGCCCGGGCCCTGGCGACGATCGCGCAGGGAACCCCCATGATCCCCCTGGCGCGCGACCGCGGGTGGGTGCGCGTACGGGTCGAAGGCTGGGTCCCCGAGCGTGACCTCGCGCCGGCCGATAGCTCGGTGCGGAGCGACGTGAGCGCTGCCGATCTGCGGACGGACCCGCAAGGGAGTCGCGGGAAGGTCGTACGGTGGGAGGTACAGGTACTGGCTCGGCAGACGGCCGACGCGCTCCGGCGCGACCTCGCCGAGAACGAGACCTACCTGCTGGCCCGTGGTCCCGGTGACGAGAACGCGCTGCTCTATCTCGTCATCCCGCCGTCGCTGCTCGAATCGACGAAATCGATCTCGACACTGGCCGACGTGATGATCACGGCGCGCGTCCGGACCGGGAAGAGCACCCTGGTTGGCGTACCGATTCTCGATCTTCTCACCATCACGCCGCGGAAGTGACGTCGACTGGACAACCTCGGGGTCGTGGATGGCGCGAGCTGCGCGCCGCGCACCCTCGTGCCGTGAGCGTGCTGCTCGCCGCGGCGTTCGCCATGGTCGCCATTGACGGATGGCTCGTCTATCAACGCATCCGGTATTTGCGGGAGACCGAGCGCCTGCGTGCGGGCATGAGTGACATGGAACGCCGTAAGGCCGACATGGTCATGACGAACGAGCACAACCGGATGCGGGTGACGCTCGAGCTCATGCGGCGACAGGCGAACCTCGACAAGGACCTGCATCTCTCCGTGGCGGTCGACAGTGGCGTCATGTATCTCGAGCGGGACGGCGCGCTCCTCCGCGAGATGCCGGTGGAGGTGGGGCCACAGAAGCGCGTCGGAACTCCGCCCGACACGATCCATATCGTCGCCCCCCGCGGCGCGCGGACCGTTGAACGTGTGCTCGGCGTGAAGGACCGGTGGGAGGTGCCGAAGTGGGTGTTCCTGGATCGCGGACTTCCCGTGCCCGACGACCGGGTGGTGACAGGAGTCCTGGGCGCCGGGGCTATCGTGTTGAGTGGTGGTGCGATCATTTATGCACCGGGACGCGACGGCCCGTTAGGCGACTCGACCTATGTCATCCCGGGCGCGATTCGGGCCAGGGCGCAGGACCTTCGTGCCATTGCCCCTAACGTGAGTCCTGGCATGTCGGTGTACCTGTACTGATGCGTAACATGACCGGAATGAGCCAACGGCCCGGGTTCTTCGCGAGCGGCGGTCGGGCGGCATGGACACTCGTCGGGAGTGTGATCGCCGTCACCATCGCGAGCGCCCTGTTGTTCCAGTCCGCGGTGAGCGCGCGGTACGAGCGTGACGTCTCGCGGATGGTGTTCAACGACAACCTCGACCTCCTGGGCGACATAAAGCGGCGAATGGGGGCCACCGTCGATACCCTTCGCCAGAAGCTGGTGGACAGCACGGAGTCAGCGGACAGTCTGCCGTATCTCGTGGTGAGCATCTCCGACCATCGGTTGTGGTACAAGCGTGGCGACCAGATCCTGTTCACAACCCAGGTTGCGACCGGCAGCGGCAAGGTGCTGGCGAAGGGCGGGGGAAACAAATGGAAGTTCGAAACCCCGCGCGGCCGGTTGGTCGTCCAGAGTAAGGAGACCGAGCCCGTGTGGGTGCCGCCGGATTGGCATTACGTCGAGCAGGCGAAGAAGAAGAAGCTCGGGTTGCTCCGGCTCGTTCGCGGTCAGAGCCTCAAGCTCGCGGACGGGTCGGTCATCACGGTGGTCGGCAACGAGGTCGTTCGGCGGTCCGCCGAAGGGCAGGAGATCCCGTTCGACGTCGGTGACGGACGGGAGATCGTCGCGAACGGGAACATCATCATTCCGCCGTTCGGGACCACGCAGCGGAAGTACACGGGCGTGCTCGGCACGAATCGGCTCAACCTTGGCGACGGCTACGCGCTCCACGGGACCGACCAGCCGAACAGCATCGGGACGTCAGTCAGCCACGGATGCGTGCGGCTGCGGAACGAGGACATTGAGACGCTGTACCAGATGGTGCCGGTCGGGACGCCGGTGTACATCTACTAGCGGCCACCCCGCTGCCAGTAGGCCACCGGGATCTTGGGGGCTCTGCTGGCTCATCAGTAAGGACACGGCTGACCGCTGAGTTAGGCATGATCAAGTGTTGGGCCTTGTTCGGGGTAGCCTGGTAGCCCCAAGCCCATAAGATTGAGAACGTTACCCAGTTCCTCCGTCCACGGGCGGAGGCTCCTTGTTCAAGGGCACGTCGGCGCCCTGCGCCGGCACGCAAAGCCGTGAGGCGGCAGAGCCACACGCCGTCAGTCTGGTTGCCAGGGAGGCAGTGGAATGCACGTCAAACAGAACTATGCGCGCGTCCGGCGCGTGCTCGCGACGTCAGGGTTGACCGCGGTGTTCACGCTCGCCGGCCGCCCCGCGCTGGCAGCCCCCGCCGTGGGCGCCGACGCTTCGGCGGTCCTGGTACCCAGACCGGTCAGTGCCACTGCCCCCACCTCCCTGTTCGGCCGGAGCGGGAAGCTGCGCTTCAAGCTCTTCAGCTCGAGCGCGCTCTTCGGCATTCCGGTCCTCGAACGCCTGTTCAGCGACCCGTCGGCCGCCAAGCCGGGCGTCTACCCTGCATCCGAGGACATTCTCGGCCGCCCGTTCTCCTTCATCTCGCTGATTCCATTCACCGCCAAGAGCGGCGGGCGACTCGGTGACTATCGCATCGGGTTCTGGCCTTCGGAACGACGGCGTGGGCGCACGACCGCCTACGAGAACCCGGAGGGATTCATCGAGGTTACGCCGGAGACGCAGGACCTTTACATCTCCGAGCACTTCAGGCTTCGCGACTTCCTGACGCACGATCAGCGCGACGTCTGGCCAAAGTATCTCGTGCTGCGCGAAGATCTGGTGGACAAACTCGAGCTCGTCATCGACGACCTCGGCGCGCACGGGGTCCGCGTCGATCGCATGGTGGTGATGTCAGGATTTCGAACGCCCCAATACAACGCGAAGGGGGTTGGCCGCGGACGTGCACGTGACAGCCGGCATCAGTTCGGCGACGCCGCGGACGTCTTCGTGGACAACGACGGGAACGGCAGGATGGATGACCTGAACCGCGACAGGCGCGTCGACACGCGGGACGCGCGGATCATCATGCAGGCCATCGAGCGCGTCGAGCGCGCGCATCCGGAGCTCGTTGGTGGTGCCGCACTGTACCGGGCGACGAAGGCACATGGCCCATTCGCGCACGTCGACGTGCGCGGGGCTCGCGCGCGCTGGGGACGTTCGTGACGGATCAGCGAACGCCAGGGCCGCGAGAGCCACGGCGCCTGCGAACACAGCTGGCATCGCTGGTGGTCTTCGGGTTGGCGGCGGTCGGCGTCATTCAGTTCTACGAACCTCGGCGACAGCTCATCGAGAGCCACGGCAGCGTTGCGCTGGAGGACAGCGTTGGCCCGCTCGCGCTCGCGTCACCTAACGCGTTCGGCCGCAGTGGCCAGGTCCGCGTCCTGTTCGCGCTACCCGGCGAGCCGGTCGTGTATCCGATGGATCTCCGAAGCGATCCGACCGAGATCGGCTACGCGTGGGTTCCGTTCGCGGACAGCGGCTCGGTCTACGCGCTCCCGCGCGCGTCGACGCGTCCGCTCGAGACGCGGTTCGAGGCGCCGCGCGAGCCAGGGTTCTACCGGCTCGCCCTGGTGCGTGGTGAGGAACGCGTGTTGGTCGACGGCCCGGCGCTCTCCGTGATGGTGCCGTTCGCGGCCAAGTTGGGGGGCGTGCTGAACGGCTATCGCATCGGCACGTACGTGGCCGAGCGGCTGGGCGTGGGTGCGCGCGGGCGCGAAGCGCCGCCCGGGTTTGTCGAGATCGAGCAGGACGTGATGGACCTTCCGCTCACGAAACACCTTCGCCTCTCGGATTTCGTGAGCCATGACGGCCAGGAAAGCTGGCCGCGTTATGCGGCGCTCGATGCGCGACTGCTCGACAAGATCGAGCTCGTCGTTGCCGAGATTGCGCAGATCACCGGCACGTCTGCGGACACGACCATCGCCCTCGACGTACACTCGGGGTTTCGGACCCCAAGCCACAACCGGCGGGTGAAGCTCGCGGCGCGTGACAGCCGCCATCAGTACGGCGATGCGGCGGATATCGCGATCGACACGAATGGCGATGGGCGGATCACCGCCGCTGATACGCGTCTCATTGCCCGAGCCGTGGACGAGGTCGAGCGGAGGCACCCCGACCTCGTCGGCGGGATGGGGCTCTACAACCGCGGGAGCGCCTCGTATGTTCACATCGACGCCCGAGGTAAGCGGGCCCGATGGCGAGGCTGAACCATGAACCAGTTTCTCAGGGACCGCATCCTCCGGAAGCTCGACACGCTTTCGGACGAGCGGCTCTACCAGGTACTCGATTACGTCGAGTTCCTCGAATCGAAGTACGCGGAACGCCAGAACCCCACCGCGAACGTCTTTCAGCGATTCGCTGAGACGGTCGAGGATCGTCTGCGTGCTGGCCGCGTCTCGGCCGCGACGATTTCCGAGACGATGAATCTCATGAACAAGGCGATGGGCGTGCTGAGCGGGGTGGCGGCCGCTGGCAAGTCTGTTGCAAACGACATCGTTGGCGCGGCGAGCAGCCTGACGACTGCGACGGGCGCGCCTGCGGAGGGTGCCGCGCCGGCGCCGCCGGCCGAGCGGCCGCCAGACACTCCTCCCACACCGAACGGGGAGGCACGGCCATGACGCCGCGCGAGGGAAAAACCGAGGTTCGTGGATCGCGAGGCGGGCGCCGCCGTGCCCGCTCGTCGCCGCGGCTCGACGATCGGTTCAGCGAGGCCGAGATCGAGGTCCCCGAGCGCCCGAGGACGGGTGCAAAGCGCACTGTCGTGGACACGATCCGGCAGTTGCCGGACTACGTGCGCCTCCTGTTCGGGCTCCTGTCCGACCGGCGCGTGTCGGCGCTCGACAAGGTGCTCGTGGGCGCCGCCGTCGCGTACATTCTCGCGCCGGTGGACTTCATTCCCGACTTCATCCCGTTTCTCGGCGAAGTCGATGACGTGTTTCTCCTCGTGACCGCGCTGCAGCGTCTGATCGCGAACGCGGGGCGAACGGTCGTGACGCAGTACTGGGCCGGCAACCCCGCGGACCTGAAAGCGATGAACCTGCGGCAGGTGCTGACGGCCGCGGCGTTCTTCCTTCCGCGGCGCATGCGGCGGCGCTTGCGCGCCATCGGCCGGAGCTAGACACCACCCGGCGAAGCGTCTACGTTTCGCTATGGCAACCTCGACTCGTTCTCATTCACGGCCCGCTCGCCCGACCAAGTCGGACAGCGGGCCGGTGCGTTTTGATGACGCGCGTCCTCACGGCATCGCGCGCGTCCGCACCGACGTCGCCCTGACGTTCGACGACGTCCTGCTCGTGCCTCGCCACTCGGTGGTCCACCCGAGTGACGTGAGCACCAAGTCCCGGTTCACGCGTGGCATCGAGCTCAACGTGCCACTCGTTGCGGCGGCGATGGACACGGTGACCGAATCGGAGATGGCGATCGCGATGGCACGTGCGGGTGGGATCGGCGTGCTGCACAAGAACATGTCGATCGACCGACAAGCCGCCGAAGTCGATCGCGTGAAGCGCTCGGAGAGCGGGATGATCCTCAACCCGATCAAGCTCTCGCCTGACGCGACGCTGCGCGAAGCGGTGAACCTCATGAGCCGGTTCAAGATCTCCGGCTTGCCCATCGTGGATCCCGACGACCGGCTCGTCGGCATCATCACGAATCGCGATCTGCAGTTCGAGCGGAGCCTCGACAGGCCGGTGCGCGAGGCGATGACGTCCGAGGGACTCGTTACTGCGCCCGCGGGCACGACGCTCGATGAAGCCGAGCGTATCCTCGGAAAGCACCGCATCGAGAAGCTGCCCGTGGTCGATGGTAACGGGCGGCTCAAAGGACTGATCACCGTCAAGGACATCCACAAGCGGCGCCAGTACCCTAACGCGAACAAGGACCACCACGGGCGTCTGCGCGTGGCGGCGGCGATCGGCGCCGCTCGGCGCGATCTCGACCGCGCGCGCGCGCTGATCGATGCCGGCGCCGATGTCCTGGTGATCGACACGGCGCACGGGCACAGCGACGGTGTGCTGCAGACGACGAGCCTCGCGCGCGAGAGCTTCCCGGACGTGCAGCTCGTGGTCGGGAACGTTGCGTCGCGGCAGGGCGCACACGCGCTCGTGGAGCGTGGCGTCGACGCGGTGAAGGTCGGTGTGGGGCCGGGGTCGATCTGTACGACCCGCGTGGTGACGGGCGTCGGCGTCCCGCAGCTCACGGCCATCTTCGATGCGGTCGAGGGGGCGGGGGAGATCCCGGTCATCGCCGACGGCGGCATCAAGTACTCGGGCGACATCGTGAAGGCGCTCGCTGCCGGCGCGGCGAGCGTGATGATGGGATCGATGCTCGCGGGCACCGAGGAGAGCCCGGGCGAGTCCATTCTCCTCGAGGGTCGCCGGTTCAAGATGATCCGCGGCATGGGCAGCCTGAGCGCCATGCAGGACGGGAGCGCTGACCGGTACTTCCAGGAAGGCGAGATGTCGGCAAAGAAGCTCGTCCCGGAAGGAATCGAGGGGCGTGTGCCGTACAAGGGACCGGTTGCGGACGTGCTGTTCCAGATGGTTGGTGGCCTCCGGAGCGGCATGGGCTACGTCGGGTGTGCCTCGATCGACGAGCTGCGGACCTCCAGTCAGTTTGTCCGCATCACCTCGGCGGGGTTAAGGGAATCTCACCCGCACGACGTGACGATCACGAGGGAAGCGCCTAACTACAGCGTCTAGTTCGCGACCCGGACGCGGGGAACAGGGAACAGGAACAGGGAACAGCAACCAGCGCTGTTCTTGTAGTTCCGGGTTCTGACACACGTCCGAACCGCGTATTTCACCTTGACAATGCTCGCAACCCCCGGCCACCTTCCCGCGCGGTTTTCTGGGCATCATTCGGCGACACACGTCGTTTGCGTCGCCGTATCACCGAAACGACCCGCGGAGATCTGCGCATGGGCTTATGGTCCAAGAAGACTGTCGAGCAACTTCAGGGCGAGGCGAGCATCGAGAGTGAACATTCGCTCAAGCGTTCGCTCGGAGCGTTGAACCTCACCCTCCTCGGCATCGGCGCCATCATCGGGGCCGGCATCTTCGTTCTCACCGGCACGGCTGCCGCGCAGTACGCGGGTCCCGCGATCGTGCTGTCGTTCGTGCTGGCGGGGTTCGGATGTCTGTTCGCGGGTCTCTGCTATGCGGAGTTCGCGTCGATGATCCCGATCGCCGGGAGCGCGTACACGTACGGGTACGCGACGCTCGGCGAATTCATCGCGTGGATCATCGGTTGGGACCTGATTCTCGAGTATCTGTTCGCGGCGTCGACCGTCGCGGTGGGATGGTCGGGCTACTTCACCGAGTTCCTCGGGCAGCTCGGGGTTCACATCCCGCGGCAATTCACGTCCGCCCCGTTCGGCGTGGAGGGCACGCACACACTCGTGCGGTCAATGCTGTGCGTCGACCCGACCAACAACCATCTGGTCACCGGCGCGTGCGACCTCTCGCGTCACTATCAGGTGGCCGGGGTGTTGAACGTCCCGGCGATGGCGCTCATTGCCCTTCTCACGACACTCCTGGTCGTGGGCATTCAGGAGTCCGCCCGGCTGAACAACCTGATCGTGTTCGTGAAGGTCGGCATCGTGCTCGCCGTCATCGGGTTCGGGTTCATGTACGTCAATTCGGCGAACTGGTCGCCGTTCATTCCCGAGAACACGGGCGAGTTCGGGCACTTCGGCTGGAGCGGCATCGTACGCGCGGCGGGCGTCATCTTCTTCGCGTACATCGGATTCGATGCCGTGTCCACCGCGGCTCAGGAAGCGAAGAACCCGCAGCGCGACTTACCGATCGGCATTCTCGGGTCCCTCGCGATCTGTACGGTGCTCTACATCCTGATGGCCCTCGTCATGACGGGGCTGGCTCCGTACCAGGAGCTCAACGTTCCGCACCCGGTGTTCGTCGCGATCGAGCGGGCTGGCCCGGCGCTCCGTTGGCTCACCTATCTGGTCAACATTGGCGCCATCGCGGGCCTCGCGTCCGTGGTGCTTGTGATGCTGCTCGGGCAGCCGCGCATCTTCTACTCGATGGCGCGTGATGGCCTGCTCCCGCCGGTGTTCTCGAAAGTTCACCCGCGGTTCCGCACGCCGTATCTCGCGACGATCATCACGGGGTCGGTGGCGATGTTGATCGGTGGCCTGTTCCCGATCGGCCTCCTTGGCGAGCTCGTGTCGATCGGTACCCTGCTCGCCTTCGTGATCGTGAGCGCCGGGATCCTCGTTCTGCGGTATCGGTCGCCCGACCTCCATCGTCCGTTCCGCACCCCGTTCGTCCCGGTCGTCCCGATTCTCGCGATCCTGATCTGCGGCTACATGATGTATGGGCTCCCAACCGACACGTGGTTGCGCCTGCTCATCTGGCTGGCGATCGGGCTGCTGATCTACTTCGGTTACGGCCGTGTACACTCTCGGGCCGGTCGTGCCGACCTCGCGGCGGCACAGGCACGGTAGGGCCCTCGCATAGCGGAGCGGCGGCCAGCACGTGCCGCTCCGCGGGGTTATGTTTCGGCGGCGCCTCCACGGGGCGCCGCTTTCGCTTTCTCCACGGCCGCCTCGTGCTATCGTCGAACCTCATCACTCCGCCGCCCGAGCGACGGGCTGCCATCGAGCGTCTGGCTACCGAGCTCCGGTCGGGGCAGCGGGCCGTCTTATCGACGCACATGAACGCGGACGGCGACGCGTGTGGCTCGGTCGCCGGCCTCGCCAGGCTCCTCCGGCAAATGGGCATCGAGTCGCGAATCGTGAACCCGACGCCCTGGCCGGCCGCGTTCGCGTTCCTTCTGGGCGACGATCTCATCGACCACACCGCCAAGGGTGCGGCCGCGCTCACACCGCTCGACGTCCTGATCGTGCTCGACGTGAGTGACATGAAGCGCCTGGGCGGGCTGGCGGACACCGTACGCAAGCTCGAGGTCCCGCGGCTCGTGATCGACCATCACATCATTTCGGACGAGCCCGCAGGCGATGTGATGGTCTCGGACACGACGGCCTGCGCCACTGGAGAGCTCATCTTCGACTTCGCGTCGGTGCTCGGTCTCAGGCTCACGGAGCCCATTGCCACCGCGCTCTACTGTGCGATCCTGACCGACACGGGCGGTTTTCGATTCAGCAACACGACGCCGCGCGCCCACGCCATTGCCGGTGAGCTGCTCGCGGCGGGCGTCGATCCGGAGGAGATGTATCGGCGCATCTATGCGTCCGTGTCGCCAGGACGGCTGGCCCTTCTGCGCGACGCGCTCAGCACGCTCGAGGTCGATCGAGATTATGGCATCGCGTGGATCTCCGTACCCGCCGACGCGCTCGACCGCTACGACGTGACCTCCGAGGATCTCGAAGGGATCGTCGAGCATCCGCGATCCATCTCCGGCACGCGGCTCGCACTGTTCTTTCGTGACCTCGGGTATGGGAAGGTGAAGGTGTCGTTCCGTAGCACGGGCGACGTGGACGTGAATCGCTTCGCCCGCATGTTCGGCGGTGGCGGGCACGCGAAAGCCGCCGGCGCCCTCATTCCAGGCTCCATGGAGGACGTTCGAATGCGTGTGGTCTCCGCGGCACGTGCCTACGTCTCGAACGGCAACGAGCGGTCCGTGGAAGGAGCGCCGTCGTGATGCTTGGCCGAGGCGCGCGAAATGGTCGGGACATCGACGACCGCATCCGCGACACGCTCAACGAGCTTCGTCCGCTCCTCCACATTGACGAGGCGACGATCGAGCTCGTTCGGTTCGATGTGGCGTCGGGGGTCGCACTCCTGCGTGTGGAAGGGGATTGTCGCGATTGCGAGATGTCGGCGGCGAACATGATCGAGGGAATCGCCGCCCATCTGCGCGCGCGCGTTCCGGAAGTGAAGGACGTCCAGCGCACTGCGGGTTGACCCGACTACCATGAGCCAGACCCTGCACGAGCGGATTGGCGCGGCCCTCGCCGGCGTGATCAACCCGCGTACCGGCGCCAACGTCGTGGAGTCCGAGATGGTCCGCGACATCGGCACCACACCGGCGGGCAAAGTTCGGTTGACCATGCTGCTTGCCCCGGCCGATCCGGCCACGCTCGTGCGTGACGTTCGGCAGGCGATCGAGTCGGTGAACGGCGTCACGGAGGTGCGAGTGGACGTGAAGGACCCGGCGGAGGCCGGACAGCCGCGTGGCGAGCGGGCTGCGCCGCCTCCGCCGCACACACCGGCGCGCACCCTGCCGGTCATGAACGCCGCTCCGGCCGCCGCCCCCCGGCCGTCCGCACCGACACCGGTCGCGTACCCATCGCTCGGGCGCATCATCGCGGTGTCGAGCGGGAAAGGCGGGGTGGGGAAGTCTACGGTAGCCACGAATCTCGCGATTGCGCTGGCCGCCACCGGCGCTCGCGTCGGCATCATGGACGCGGACGTCTACGGGCCTAACGTGCCCCGCATGATGGGCGTGAACGCGCCGCCGCCGGTGGTCAATCAAAAAATGCTCCCGCTCGAGGCGCACGGCGTCAAGGTCATCAGCCTCGGGTTCCTGATCGATCGCGACCAGCCCGCCATCTGGCGCGGTCCCATCGTGATGAAGATCGTGACCCAGTTTCTCCGCGACGTCGCGTGGGGCGAGCTCGATTACTTTCTCGTGGACATGCCGCCGGGGACGGGCGACGCGCAGTTGTCACTCGTGCAGGCCACGAACGTTCACGGTGCGCTCATCGTGACGACGCCGCAGGAGGTGGCGACGGGTGACGCATTGCGCGGCGCGAAGATGTTCCAGCGAGTGAACGTCCCGGTGTTGGGCATCGTGGAGAACATGAGCTGGTTCGAGTGCCCGCACTGTGGCAAACCGACGGCCATTTTCGGGACGGGCGGCGGCAAGCGCCTCGCCGAAGAGCTCGAGCTCCCGCTGCTGGGCGAGATCCCGCTCTATCCGCGCGTCTACGAGGGGGCCGACCGCGGCGAGCCCATTGTCGTTGCGGAGCCCGACGCGCCTGCGGCGCGTGCTCTCCGGATGCTCGCCGACCGCGTCATTGCCGCGCTCGGCCCAGCATCCACACGGTGAGCCTGGACGCGCCACCGCCCGTGGCTGACGCGCGGCCGCCGGAGTCTGCTCCGGCGGCCGCGCTTCCTTTCGACGCGCACGAAGGTGGCGCGACTGTCTCGGTCGCGGGCGGGGACCGCGTCACGAGCGTGGTGCACGATCCCCTCGGGACGGTCATCCGGCGGCTCGCGTTCCCGGCCGTCGCGTCGAACGTCCTGATGACGGTCTTCACGTCGGTCGACGCGTTCTGGGTGGGCACGCGGATTGGCGCGAGCGGACTCGCCGCCGTGTCCACGGCGGTGTTCTGGATCTGGATGGTGATCGCGCTCGCCGAGATGGTGAGCGTAGGGCTCACGGCCGTCGCGGCGCGGCGGCATGGGGAGCGCCGCTCTGCGGAAGCCGCGCGGGTCGTCGGCGAGGCGGTCGTATTCGCCCTGGCGTTAGGCGCCGTCGTCGGCCTCACCGGCGCGCTGGCGGTGGACCAGCTGTTCGCCTGGATGGGAACGCCCGAGGACGTAACCCGACTCGGGCGAGAATACCTGCGGATCTACTTCATTGGTACGCCGCTCATTTACGGGTACTTCGCCGTGGATGCCGCGTTCCGCGCCGCCGGTGACACGCGCACCCCGTTCGTTCTGCTGCTCGTTTCGACCGCGTGCACCTTGCTGCTCGATCCGCTCCTGATTCTCGGGCTGGCTGGCTTCCCTCGGCTGGGCATTGCCGGGGCGGCGATCGCACTCGTGTTCACCCGCGGGGGCGCGTTCCTCATCGGGATCGTGTTGCTCGTGCGGCGCGGGTTGCTCGAGTCGCGGCCGGTCACCACCCGTACTGTCCGCGCGATCGCTCGCGTTGGACTCCCGACGGCGCTCACCGGCATCGTGTTCTCCGTCATCTACGTCGCGCTGACGCGAACCACCACGAAGTTCGGAACGCCCGCGCTCGCGGCCCTGGGGCTCGGACATCGCGTGGAGAGCTGGGTCTACACGATCAGCATCGGGTTTGGCGCTGCCGCGGCGGCCATCGTCGGGCAGAATCTCGGAGCACGGCGGACCGAGCGCGCGGCACGCGCCGGCTGGATCACCCTGGGGTACGCATCGGTGCCGGCACTCGCGGCAGGGCTGGCGGCGCTGATGATCCCCGAGCATCTCGCTCGGCTGTTCACGACGGACCCGGCTGTCATCGAGGTCGCCGTTCGGTACCTGCGCATCGCCTCGGTCGCGCAGCTCACCACCTGCGCCGAGATTGTGCTGGAGGGCGCGCTCGGCGGCGCCGGGCATACGCTGCCGCCCATGATCACGTCCACGTCGCTCACCGCGCTACGCATTCCGCTCGCGTGGTGGAGCGCCGAGCGCTGGGGTGCGGACGGGATCTGGTGGACGCTGACGCTCACCGCCGTGGCCCGTGGCGTCGCCATGGTCGCCCTCTGGCGCGCCGGCGGCTGGAAACACAAATCCGTGTGACCATGCGCCCGATCATCACGCTGCTGACCGACTTCGGTACCGCCGACGGCTATGTGGCCGAGATGAAGGGCGTCCTGTTCTCAGCGGCGCCCGAGGCGACCGTCGTGGACCTGTCGCACGACATGCCGTCCCAGGACATCGAGTGCGCCCGGCTTGCCGTCGCGCGGTACTGGCGCCGCTTTCCTCCAGGGACCGTCCACGTAGTGGTGGTGGACCCGGGCGTTGGGACCTCGCGCGCACCGCTGGCCGTGAGCAGCGATGGTCGCTTTCTCGTGGGCCCCGATAACGGCGTCCTGAGCCCCTCGCTCCTCGCGGCGGGTTCGCACGCCGTGTCGCTTCGTGTGTCCGGCGCCGCCGCACCGACGTTCCATGGCCGCGACGTGTTCGCACCCGCGGCGGCGCAACTCGCGCTCGGGTTCGCGCTCGAGGAGCTGGGCACGATGCTGAGCGAGCCGGTCATTCGACGCACGCCTGAAGCGCGACGAGCGCCGGATGGGTCGGTGATCGGGGAAGTGATCGCGATCGACCGGTTCGGCAACGCCGTCACCAATCTGATCGCCCCGCGGGGCGGGCACGTGGAGATCGCCGGCCGCCGACTGCCGATCCTGCGCACGTACGGCGACGTTCCGTCCGGTGAGCTCGTCGCACTCATCGGCTCGATCGGGTTCGTGGAGGTGGCGCAGCGTGACGGGCGCGCCGCGGACGCCCTGGGGGTCGCCCGCGGCGCGCCCGTCACCCTACGTGCGCCGCGCGCCTAACGGCTCCAGCCGCTCCACCCGGTCGAGCGACGGGACGCCCGCCGCCGCCGCCGTCTCGATCCGACCGCCGTAGAGCACGCCGACGCGCGGCGCGACGGCGCCGGTGCCGCGGTGCAGCTCGGCGTTGATCTCGCCGCCGATCAGGAAGACGAGCATCGAGAAGTACATCCACGTCAGCAGCACGATCACGCCGCCTAACGCGCCGTAGGTCGCGTTGTAGTCGGCGAAGTTCGCGACGTACGCCCTGAAGCCGAGCGTCACGAGCGCCCAGGCGACCGTGGTGAAGATCGCCCCAACGACCACCTGACGCTTGTTCTGCCGAATGTTCGGGAGAAAGTAGTACGACAGCGCCGCGATCGTGACCAGCAGGACGAAGGCGATCGGTAGCTGCAGCGCGCCCCAGACGGCGCGGGCAGCGCCACCGAGCGCGAGGCGGTCAGCGATCCAGTCGGTGAGGGTCCCGCCGCCAAGGATGAGAACGGTGCACGTGAGAATCACGAGCCCTGTGGCAATCACGCTGGCCACCGCGATCAGCTTCTTCTTCCACCACGGCCGCGTGTCCTCGACGTCGTAGGCGATGTTCAGGGCATCGATGAGCGAGCTGAAGACGTTCGAGCCGGCCCAGATCGCGAGGAGCGCGCCCACCGACATGAGCCCGGGGGCGTTCTTCGCGTACACCACGTCCTCGATCACGCCGCCGATGAGCGCCCAGCCCTCGCTGGGCACGACCTCCTGCAGCCGACCCACGATGGCGTTGAACGTCTCCTCCTTGTTCCCGGCGAGGCTCAAGAGCGGCGCCAGAAACAGCAGCATCGGGAAGAGCGAGAAAAAGAAGTAGTAGGCCGTTTGCGCCGCGAGCCCCAGGATCCGGTCATCGAGGATCTCGCGGAGCGTTTTCTTCACGACAGACTCGACGCGATACCCGAATAGAACCATGCGTCACTCCACCAGGAATGACGCATCACGAGGCAAGTGCTGTGCGAAGTGGGGCCGACCTAACGTCCGGTTCGGTCGATCGTGAGCTTGCCGAAGACCGTTTCAGCCGTAATGCGGAGCTTGCGCGGGGCCGAGTCCCAGTTGGTGGAGAGCCACGCGCCGTCGCGTTCGACGAGTCCGTCGCCCTCGAACCCGGCGATGACCTTGCGATGCGAGGCGCGAATGCCGACGTCGGGTGGGACGTGAATCGTCACGGCCCCGAGCGACACCTCGACCTCCAGTTCGATGTCGCCGGTCCACTCACCGCCCATGTCGAGCTCGACGTTACCAATACCGGCGTCGACTCGAATCTCCGCGGCGTTCGCGTTGGCCAGCCGCGTCCCGCGAAAGCTCGCCGCGCCGAGCGAGATCTCGAACAGCTCCATTCTCACGGCGTTCAGGGAGTCGAAGCGCAGATTCGCGTCACTCGCGCCCGACTCGAACTTCAACCGGCGAAGGCGAAGTCCGGTCAGGTCGACGTCGGCCTCGACGGCGCCGAGGTCGAGCGTAAGGTCGAGCGGCGCGACGCGCGAGACCTCGAGGAGCACGCGGCCCGACTCACCATCCTCGCGTCCCGTGAAGCGAACGTCCGACCGCTGGACGCCGAGCGAGAGCGTGCGCGCGGCGGCGTCGAACGTGTGGCGCGGCTTCGCCCGCTCGGCGTCGTACCGAAGCTTCATGTGGTAGAGGATGCCGGCCGGTGCAGCGCGAAGGCCGAGGGACCCGGTGCCGTAGACCACCT
>DASURJ010001060.1:0-2025 GCA_036280115.1 Gemmatimonadaceae bacterium | reverse complement strand
CCGATTCCCGATTCCCGATTCCCGATGCTGACTCCCGACACCGTGCGCACCCTCGCCGACGAACGACAGATCATCGATTGTATCGTCCGGCTCTGCGTCGCGACCGACGCGCGCGACTGGGTCACCGTGCGCGCGTGTTTCACCGACGTCGTTCGATTCGACATGACGTCGCTCGCCGGCGGAGAGCCGGCCGATATTCCCGCAGAACAGATCATCGATGGCTGGACGGTTGGGCTCGCGCCAATGGAGGCAGTCCACCATCAGCTGGGTAACTTCCGCGTCTCGTTACGCAGCGACGAGGCCGATGCGTTCTGCTATGGCACCGTCTACCATTACCGCCGGACCGCATCGGGACGTAACACACGGACGTTCGTCGGGAGCTACGATTTCCGCCTCGTGCGTGCCGACGACGTGTGGCGCATCAACGCGTTCCGCTTCAACGTGAAGTTCGTCGACGGCAACCTCGAGCTCGAGAAAGACGGGTAGCAATCCAAATGCGCGCGCGGGTGGTCTCCTTCGTCATCGGCGCGATGGCAGCGTCGTCATTGTTGTACGCGCAGGGACCACAGGTTCGGCCACCTCGGGAACCGTGCGACATCTTCTGCCATGCCCGACTCGCACAGCGGGCCGAGGCGGCGGGTAACTACGCGGAACAGGAGCGGCACGTGCGTGCCATTGCCGCGCTCGCGCCGAACCATCCGGGCGTCTGGTACCAGGTCGCCCGCGCGCTCGCGCGACGCGGCCGCGCCGATTCGGCCATCGCCGCGCTCATGCGGCTCGGAGCAATGGGAGACACGCGCGACCCGCACGGCGACGTCGTGTTCATCCCGCTGCGAGCCGCGCGTGGGTACATCGCCGCCCGCAACCGGCTGCTCGCGAACCAGGTTCCCATACTCGACGGCGCCCTGGCGTTCGAGTTGCCGGACCCGGACTTTCTCCCGGAAGCGCTCGCGTACGACAGCACGCGTCAGCGATTCCTCGTCGGAAGCCTGCATCGGCGCGTGATCGCCGCCGTCACGCCTAACGGGGTAGCGACGCCGTTCATCGACCGCGCTCCCGGTATGCTCCGGGTTGTCGGCATCCACATCGATGCCGAGCGCGGCCGCCTCTGGTTCGCGACGTGGGCACCCGATTCCACTCGCCTCAGCGACTCGTCGGAGGCCCCGAGCGCCACCCGGCTCTTTCTCGCCGACCTCGCAACGGGACGCATTCAGCGTTCGTGGGCACCGGACGGCGGACGCCCTGGACACCTGCTGAACGATTTCGTCGTGATGCGCGACGGGAGCCTCTTCATCACCGACACCGAGCGCGGCACGATCTACCGGCTGCGCTCACCGTCGGACACACTCGAGGTGTTCGCGCGGCCGGATCCGGAGAAGTTCTCCGCCGCGAACGGCATAACGGTCGCGCCGGACGGCGGCGCCCTCTATGTCGCGTTCATTGAGGGGATGGCGCGCGTGGACATCGCAACGCGTCGCGTCGCGCTGATGCCTGCTCCGGACTCGGTGAGTACCGCGGCCATCGACGGGCTGTACTGGCACCGCGGGAGCCTCGTGGCCGTCCAGGGCACGCCCACCATGCAGCGCGTGGTACGCTACACGCTCAGCGACGACGGGCGTCGCATCGAATCCGCCATTGTGTTGGAGCGCGGGCTGACCATCGTGAACCAGCCGACGACGGGGACGATCGTCGGGACGCAGTTCTATTACATCGCGAACAGCCAGTACGGGCGCCTCGATGAATCCGGTACGCTCCAGCCGCCGACCGGCGGGCCCACGCGGACCGCAATTCGCGTCATCGACCTTCGCTGGTAGTTGGCGCCATCAGGTCTGGGCGCAACGAGGCCGCCTCACCGAGATAGACGTGATTCAGCCGCCGGCCATCGGGCACACTGACATGTAAGAGCACCCGCACGCACCGCGCGAGCGCGCCATCGATCTCGAGCTCGGCGACACACATCATCGGCACGTCACTCCAGCCGAGCAGCCGGGCGCTCGCGGCCGGGTGGCGACTGCGCAGGTCCGG
>DASURJ010001059.1:0-8528 GCA_036280115.1 Gemmatimonadaceae bacterium | reverse complement strand
GCGCGCGCGAGACGGTCTCGTACAGTGCACGGACGACTGCTTCAGGTGACTGGACATCGGTCGGGCGCACAGCCGGTGCCTGCGCGGCCGCGGGCGTTGCCGACGCTGCGGCGGCGAGTACGATGACGACAACGCTCCGACGACTCACAGGTCCCTCCTGATGAGCGAAATGCCAATCGGCGCGCCACTCCGTGACCGCGGCGCGGACCGGCGCAAATGACAAGCGTGTGGCATACTCGCCGCGGCAACCCATTTCGTCCATGAGATGGGTGCCGATGTAGCCGGTGGCCCCACGAACAGCGCCGTCGCGCGCGTGAATGTAACTGACCGGCGTCAGCCGAACGTGATCGGATGGAGCGCATGGCTGAACCTCACGCGTATCTCGCGCGCGGATGTCCCGAAGTTCGCGGGCCGCGGCGGAGTGTTCGGCCAGTTCGCGCATCAGGTCGATCGACTCGCCGCCGGGCGAAGACGGCGCGGCCATCGCCGACAAACGGACAACGAGCGGCAGACCGACCATCTCTCATCCCCTGTGCAACCGTCCGCGGCATCAGGCGCCGACGCGGAACCGCAGGGTGATGTCCACGAGCGACCTCGTTAGGCCCAGATCGCGCCGCGGCGCGTGGTACCGTGCCTCCAGCGTGCGCCGGCCGGCCCTGCCCATCGACCAGCCCAACCCCGCGTTGAACCCCGACGTCGAGCTCGGCCCCGGATCGAGCGTCGACGGCGCGTAGATGTAGTCCACGCCGATCAGCGCGTACGCCGGCGTCGACGGCACACGAACCCGAGCCGAGAGCGACGCGATGGCGACTGCGTCCGCGGTCTTCCGGCCAACACACACTCCCCCTGGCGCGCATAGTGGTGTGTCACCGCTTCCGCCGTTGAGGCGAACAAACCCCGTGCCCTCGGCGCGGAGCCCGACGACCGAGGCGCGTCCGATCTCGGCGCCAGCGACCGCTGCCAGCCCGAAGCCGAATGGGTGAAACCGCGACGCTGATGGTTGACCCATCGCTCCAGCGCCGAGCGAGAAACCGATCGGTCGGTCCGGGCGTGCTTGTGCCACCGCGGTGACGGGATTGCCGACGAAACATATCGCGGCCCCCGCGATCAACACCTTCTGGAACGTATCAAGGATTCGCATATGCCACCTCCCGCGATGCAGACCCGTGCCACGGAAGCGAGGTCACCGTGAATCCGGGTGGGAGTGACGAACCGATGATCCCAGCGCCGGATTTCGCTCATCGCAGCACTGTCGGATGCGGCTTGGTTGCCGTTAGGCGTGGGCCGATTACGGTGCGTTCACGAACAGCACGCCCACCGTGCCGAACTCGTGGCGAACCGTCGGGAGCGGCGGCGGCGGGCGCCAGTCGCCACCATCCACGCGGACGAGCAGGTGGTGTACACCTGGCTCGATGGGAAGTGTCACACGCCACGCGTCTCGTCCGTCGGACGTCAGCTGGACTGGGCTCCAGTTTGTCAGCGTTCCGGTGATCTCGACCCGTCGGCCGGGCAGACCGCGGATCACGAGGGAACGCCGGCCACCCGACTCCTGGTCAACCGAGAGGTGCATCGCCGCCTCCTTCGACCGGGAGCGGCCGCGGCGGGGCCGCCTCAGCGCCGCACTCGTCATCTGGAGCCCGAGGGTCGCCACGCGTCGGTCACGTAACCGTTGTTCAGGCGTCCCCGGATCGCGGCGCGTTTCGGCGACGATCGCAAGCCGATCGGCGACCGGCACGAGCAGCCTAACGCCGGCCCACCGCGCGGCGACGGTCGATTCTCCGAACCCACGCAGGCCGACACGCCCGTGCACCTGCACGAATCCGAACCACCACTCCGCCGACGCCTCGGTGTCCACGTAGCTCCGTACCGCGCTCACCGATCGCGTCGTCGTGCCGCTGAATGGGAAGCCAGCAACGAAGTAGACGGTGTCGACGTCGGCGTGCTGCGTCTCCTGCCAGCGCGTGCCCCGGCTCGAGATGGCCACTCCTCCGGACGCAATGCGGCGACGCAGCTCGAACGCGAAGTCCACCGTGCGCTCCGGAATGCCGCCAAGGATGAGGGACGACCCGCCTCCGAGCGCGCGCGCCTCGAACGGGCCGTGCTCCCAGCGAACGCCGGCCGCGAGTGATAGACGTCCGCCTCGCTCGAATCGACTCAAGCGCGTGGCCTCGAGCGAGGGGAGCGCCAGCACGCTGAGGCCGCGCACGGCGGGTGACTGGAACCGCGCGGCAACGCGACCGGCAGCCTCCGCCGGCTCGGGACCGGCATTGCTCCCGACCCAGCGTCCCTGGGCGTCGAGCGCGATTCGCCGGCCTTCGAACGCGAGTCGCGCGGTGGCCTGGAGCGGTGAGCCCTGAAGCGTGCCGCGGGCGTCGGAGTACACCGCCCCGCCGACTCCGACCGCGGACGTCCACTGCCCGGCCGCGCGGTCCGACGCGACCGTGAGCAGTATGCCACCTAACGTGATGGCGGGCCACCACCCTCGGCTCGCCCTCACCGTCACCGCGGCGACCCTCACGGCCTCGGCACGCCGGAGGGCGGCCGCTGCGCTTCGAGGATGCCACGCGCTCGTGCCGTCACGGCTGTCACGGGTTGCGCCCCCGCATTGATGTCGGTCAGAATCGATCGCCTGAGCACCTGGTAGCTCTCCTCCGGCACGCCCGCCTGGCTGAGCGACTGGATGACTCGCGTTGCCGTATCTCGCGGGACACCGCGCTCGACTATGTCGGCGAGTACGACGAGCGGCAATGTGATATCCCCCGACGGCTGTGTCAGGCGAATCCTCCGCAACGCCGCGGAGTCGATGCCGAGGTACAGGGCGCTCGCCCCTGCCATGAGCTCATTCTGGGACGAAGCGTGACCGAGTGCCTCACGCGCCCGCACCATGCGCTCGGCCAACGCGCGGACACCTGCCACGACGCGCGCCGGATCAGTTCCGCGGCCCGCCCCTTCGAGCGCGCGCTGCACGAGCGGTTCCGTCGGAAGCTGGCGCGCCCCGGCGGAGTCGAGAATCGCATCGAGCGCCGCGACCGTCGCCGGCTGGAAGCGCGAGACGAGACGCGAGTCCTGCGCGGCGGCCGACGTGGTCACGCCAAGGAGAAGCACAAGCGCGCCCAGCGTGAGGCTGAGCGACAGGCGAGGCGCAGGACGAGATCGCATGAGAGTCACGATCGCCTCGAGACGAAAAGTACGGAACTCTCGCCGCCGAACTCCGTTTCCGGTGCGCGCGGGGCGGTCGCATCGATCACCCACACGCTGTCGTCGACGACGAACGCGTACTGGTGGCGTCCCGGTCGAACGCGCACCACCGCAGACCACACGTTGCCGTCGCCGGTAGGCTGCAACGGGGTCGCCGTCGGGTTCCAGTCGTTGAAGTCTCCCGCGACGGCGACGCGCGTCGCCGAGCGGACAACGAAGCGGAAGCGTACCTCGTGCGTCCCATCGGCTGCTGGCTGGTCCGACACGACCGTCGCAATCGCGGCCGGTGTTGGAGCGCTCGCGATGGCCGTGGTCGTATCCCCGTTCCGCACGGTCAGGGGCCGAGCGAGGACAGCGGCTCCCGCGGCGATCACCACGACGAGCACGGCGAGTACGTGTGCCGGCGTCAGCGCGATCGAAGGACTCGTGAGCCAATCGCGGATTGCCATGAGCCGTTGCTGCCAACCGGGCATCTCGGACGTAGCGTTGCGTACCGCCGTCATCACGCGGTCCGCCGCCGCGGATGCATCCACAACCGGCGCGCGACGGAGATCGCGCTCGATCTCGCGCCAGAGGCGAGACTCACCCATCGTACACCTCCCGAAGAAGCTCCTCGAGCTGTTCGCGCGCTCGCTTCACGCGCATCTTGAGCGCCGACACACCGGCGCCCGTCAGTGCATTCATTTCCTCGTAGGTCCGGTCGTCGAGATACTTGAGCAGCAGCGCCTCACGATGCGCTGCCGGCAACGCGTCCAGTGCCCGTTGCAGCTCGGGGCGCGGGTCGTGCAGCCTGCTCTCGTTCAAATCGAGTAATGCGTCCGCGGCGGCGGCATGGGCATCGGCCTCGAGCTGCTCGCGGCGGCGGCGCCGCGCGCCCGCAGTGCGACATCGATTGACCAGGATTCCCCACAACCACGCGTCGACGGGCCGGTTCGTGTCGTACCGACGCAGCGACCGGAACGCGCGAACGAACGTGTCCTGAACCGTCTCCTCCGCGTCCGCTCGGTTGCCGAGCATTCTCGCGGCGTAGCGGAGGAGGGGCGTATAGTGCCGTGCGACGAGCAGGCGGAACGCGTCGGCATCACCGCCCCGCACCTGCGCCACGATCTCGGCGTCGGTCGGTCCCACGCGCGTCGAGGGCGCCCGTGCACGGGCCGCCGTCACATCTCCACTCCGGAGTGCAACGGCGGCTCGCGGCCCGATGCGCGAGGACGGCCGAAGCGCGGGATCACCGTCGCGCGATCGCGTGAATGGTGAATGGGATGAGTCGATCACCGCTCACGTTGACGCGGTTGATGCTCTCCGTACGCCCGAGCGTCCACGTCACGCTCGCTTCGCCGGCAGCATCCGTGGTCGCGGTGGCGGCACTCAACGATCCGCCTCCCATGTCGATGGTGAAGCGCACGGTACGCCCCGCGAGCGGCGTCTTCAGGTCGCGGCCGACGACGCGGACCTTGAGCGGTTCGGCGAGCGGTTGTCCGAGCACGCCGTCGAGGAAGTACCCGCTCGTCGGACGGATCACCCCTTCGTGGTTTCGGTACGAGCCGACAGACGTGGTCGCGTACATGTACTCGCCCGCCCTCGCCTCGACCGTGTTCTGCTCGTCGTACGGGTAGGTGAGGATGGTTCGTGCCTCGCCGTTCGCGTCCGTCACGACTTCCGTCGGGCTCACCGACCCGCTGCCTGCTTTCATCGCGAATCGCACCGTGATGCCGGCCGTCGGTGTCTGTCCGGCGTACGCTCGCACGACGATCGGCAACGAGATCCGGTCGTCCGTCGCCGCGGCGCCTGGCTCGCCATACGCCATGACGAGGGCAGGCGCAGCCGGCGGCGATGCGGGCGGCGTCAGTGTCTCTGGAGTACCGATCGTGCCGGGCGGCGAGGTATCGTCAGGCGCGGTGATCCCTGACGTTCGTGGGTCGGCGCAGGCGAGGATCCCGCCTACCATCAGCGCCGAGAGCGCGAGCGCGGTGTGGCGCGCGAGCGCGTTCGTGGTTGTGGAGAGCGGTGTCATGAACGCCTCATCGATGCGTGATGGAGGTGGTCTGTGCCGGATCGAGGACATCGCCCTCGAGCGGCGCAATGGGCAGGACGAAGTCGGTGATCGACACGGTGCCCGGATTGTCGCCTGACGGAAATGCGATTGTCGCCGTCAGACGCGCGCGCAGGACGCCGAAATGGTCGTCCGTCGGCGCGCGATAATCGGTGATGGTGAGCGCACCGTCGCTGGCGGTGCCGGCGACCACGTTCTCGACATGGCCGATCGGGAGGTCGCCCGGTGGGACGCGAACGAACCGGCCGAACGTCATTCCAAGCGTCGCCACTACGCTTGCCGCTCCGGCTGGCGCGAAGCTGAACGTGCCCTGCGCCGGCTGCGGGACGCGCAACATGGCTTCGACCAACGTTTCGTTAGGTGTTCCGAAGTTGAGCAGGCCGTTCCAGCGCATCGTGAGCGCGCCACCACTCACGCCGCCCGACCCGCCGGTGCGCCACGTTCCGGCATATCGGCCAGTCAACTCGGCGACGTTGCCCGAGACCGGGTGGTGATACAGATCGACCGCGAACTCCGCGAACACGGGGACGACGCGGTCACCGATGGGCGTGAGGCTCGGCGCGCCACGCTCGCCCACGGCATGGACGAAGCCGGCCGCGTCGAACTGCACGCGCCCCGTGACCTTGCCCGGAATGTTGCCCATCGCCTCGGGCAGCGTGACGGAGGTGATCTCCATCGTCGAGGTGCCCACCGAGAAATACATGCGCCACCGGTTCTCGCCGTCGCGAAGACGCAGGTAGATGCCGTCGCCGCCAGTGATCCGGAGGCCGGACTGATTGTCCACCTCGAATGAGCCCACGCTGTGGAGGCCGACCGCGAGCTGGCGCGGGAACCGGATGGCGAGGATCGAGTCGCCCGAGAACGCGGCATCGAGTGCCGACAGCGGCGAGCCGACGGGGCGCGAGTGAGCGAAAATGTCCGTGCTCCTGGCACCGGAGCGAAGACTTTCGATCATGATGGCCATTCCCGAGAGCCGGATCGGCTCATCGACAGCCTGACCGACTTTGAAGATGGCTCCGCTCGCGGGGCGGGTTGGAAAACGTACGGCAATCGCGACCGAGTCCGCGGCTGCGCTGCTGCGCGCAACGACGTAGCCCATGCCCGGCGCGAGTGCCTGGACGACGCCGCCATTCACGGCGAACGCCGCGGCGTTCCGTGTCTCCCAGGTGACGCGACTCGCATCCACCCGCGTCCCGTGTGCCGCGATCGATAGCGTCGCACGATCGCCCTCGGCGAGCTCCGTCGCGCTGGCCACAATGCGGAACTCGTCGAGCGTTCCGCTATCTGGCCCCGACGCCGTGTCGCCGCGGCACGCGACGGAGCCGAGCAGCGCTGCGATCAACAGCCAGGGGCGGCACGATGGAATCGGCACGAACGGCTCCAGGAAAGTGGGACGAACCGCGACGACCGGCGGACGGCTGACCGCGGCGAGCAACTCGTTCGCTGATGGATACCCATCGAGCATCCGCGCAGGTCACATCGAGCGTACGCCGGCGTCTCCGCTCCGCGTTGTTGCCGGGAATTGTCCGGCAGCTGGTCCGAGGGATACCGGCACACATGCTGACCGCCGGCGCCTAACGACGCGCGTGCGCTGCGTCGTGTGGGAACCTCGGCGCCCCTGCCCGGGCAGCGCGAGCACCGCGCGCCCGGTGGCGGTCATCACGATCGCCCTGCTACCGCAGGTCACGCCACTCGCGGATCCATCGCTGCCTGTTCCGACTCGTGCTTTCACAAACTTCGCGGTGCCTACCATGACGGATGTTCGCCCGACCTTCCGTCGGCAATCCCCCGACTGACCTCGCGGCTGCGTCAGCTCAGCGTTGGGTCGTGCGGACACGAGGTACTCATGACAGGCGGAGTCGAACGATCGCGGTCGCGAGAGTCACGACGGGGGGCCGTGGTATGGATGTCGGTCTGGTCCCTCGTCGCGTGCGCCGGACCCGCGAGCTCAACACGCGGCGCTGTCGCGTCTTCAAATGCGATTGTCTGGACCTCGCTCCGCTGGCGCGGATCGATGATGGGACAGCGTGTCGTCGAGCGGTCGGTGCTCCAGGTCCCCGTGCGTCTGCCTAACGCTCCGGATAGTCTGTTCCTGCAGCTGGATACGGGCTCCGATCAGACGATGTTCTACGAGATACCCTACCGCGAGCTCCGTCCCGACCTTCCCGACCCACCGCCGCGATTCGTGCTGGAGCGAGCCACCGTTGGGACGGAGTTGCTCGACCGGGATACGATCTGGCTGCGGCCGAAATCCGGACGGCCCATCGCCTCCACTCGTGCAAGGACCATCGGTACCCTTGGTGCGGACGTCCTCAGGACGCGCGTGCTCATTATCGATTATGCCGCCGCGCGATTCGCGCTGCTGCCCCCCGGCGTGGCCGTGCCACCCGACCTGGACCAGCGCACGCGATGGACGACGCTCACGGCGCGCGACGGGAAGCTGTTCATCCACGCACGCGTCGCCGGCAACGATCGCGATGATCTGTTCTTCGATTCGGGCTCGAGCGCCTTTCCGCTCGTCGTGCGCCGAGAACTCTGGCGGCAACTGACGGGTCGTGAGCCGGGCGACGCGGCGAACGACGTCTGGACCGCGACCTCGTGGGGGCGCGAGGTCCCGCTGATCGGAGCTCCGCTCCTGGGGTCGGTGGCCATTGCGGGACTCGAGTTCCGTGCGCCGATGACGTTCTTTCACGGCGACACGGCAGGCCCGCCGGGCTTCTTCGAGACGTCGCAGTATCCAGTCGCCGCGTACATCGGGAACGTCCTGTTCGCCGACAGTCTCACCGTGATCGTGGACGCCGAACGACGCCGATTCGGGATCGCTCGCAGTCGCGACCTGCAGGGGTGGTGAAACGGGCTGGTCTTCCGTCGAAAAGTCTATTCAAGCCAGCCCAAGCGCGGCGGCGATGGCGGCCTCCATCTCAAGCGTCAATTCCGGGTGCAGGAAGGACCGTCGCTGGTACAACCGTAGTAGCTGCCGGTACAGCCGTGTCATTGCCGCGCTGCCCGCACATCGGGCAGCTTGCTCGGGTACATCGACTGCGCGGCGGCAAGGCCGACCTGCATGATCAAGCTGAAACGGGCCTACGATCCCCCGGCTCGCGACGACGGAGCGCGGTTTCTCGTCGAGCGACTCTGGCCCCGCGGCATCCGGAAGTCCGATCTGCCCCTGGACGGGTGGCTCAGGGACGTTGCACCCAGCACCGAACTGCGACGCTGGTTCGCGCACGATCCCCGCAAGTGGACCGAGTTCCAACGCCGGTACCGCCTCGAGCTA
>DASURJ010001058.1:0-9663 GCA_036280115.1 Gemmatimonadaceae bacterium | reverse complement strand
GATGACCTCGAGCCACTACTGCGCGAAGCGTTCCTCCTCAAAGATGTCGAAGGGATGGACTACCAGGAGATGGCGTCGGTGCTCGGCGCCGGCGTCTCCGCGCTCAAGATGCGCGTGAAGCGCGCGTGTGACGCGCTGCGCCCGCGATTGCAGGAGATCTACGATGACTGACGACCGGGACGATCGACTCTTCCAGCGTGCGGCTGCCGCGTTGCGCGAGCCGCGATCGCGCGACCAGGACGCCCTCGACGAACTGCTCGACGCCCTGCGCGGTGAAGTGACAGCGCGAGTGGACCCCGACAGAGGCCTGGACTCCCGGCGAGCCGTCGTCCCACTGCGCCCGCGTCTCCGGTCACGCCTGACGCGAGGGGCGGTCCGCTTCATCGCCGGACTCGCCGCCGGTATCGCATTCGCGGCCGGCCTCGGGATCGGCATCTTTGCCGGCTGGCGCATGCGTGGCGCCTCGTATCGCATTGCCGTGGAGGACAGGGGCGTGCGTCCGACCCTTCCGCCTGTGGGCTCCACGGCCGCTGCCGCATCGGGTTCGAGCATGCGCCCCGTTCAGTTCATGCTCGTCGCGCCCACGGCGAGCCGCGTCGCGCTCGTCGGCGAGTTCAACGACTGGGACCCCGCTGCCACGCCCATGGCGCGAGCGGCGGGCGGCGCGTGGCACGTGGCGCTGCCGCTCGCCCGTGGACGGCACGTCTACGCGTTCGTGGTCGACGGCACCGCGTGGGTGCCTGACCCGCAAGCACCGCTCGCTCCCGAGGGATGGTTCGGCTCCCGGAACTCCGTCATGCTCGTCGACCGAGGGCAGACCCCATGATGCCTAACGTGGTTCTCGAAGCGATACCCCGGGCGCGGGGGTGCGTCCTCACCGGAGCGGCGGGATTCATCCTCTCGTTCGCCGCCGCCGATCGCGTCGAGGCCCAGGACCGGCGGCTCGTCACGCGGCTGGATTCGACGACGGCAACCGCCGTGACACGGATCGTGGACTCCGTTCGCACGACCGGGCTGCCGGCCGAGCCACTCATCGGGGTCGCGCTCGAAGGGGCCACCCGGCGAGCGAGCGGCGACCGGATCGTCACCGCGGTGCGTGAGTACGCCTCGGCACTCGGCGCCGCTCGGCAGGCCCTGGGCGAGTCGTCGCAGAGCGATGAGATCGTCTCGGCCGCCGGCGTCATCGTGGCCGGAGTGACGCCCACGGCCGTCGGGGCGTTCCGCGCCGCGCGGCCAAGCGGTTCGTTGACGGTTCCACTCGTCGTCCTCGCGGATCTCGTGGCGCGGGGTGTTCCGGCAGAGTCGGCAGCGGCGACGCTCGGGGAGGCGCTGCGGAACGGCGCACTCGATTCCGAGCTCACCGAATTTCGTCGTCGGGTGGAACGTGACATTCTCGCCGGCGCCCGACCCGCGACGGCCATGTCGCTCCGTACACGCGATCTCCCCGGCCGTTCCGCCGGCGGGCGCATCGGCCCTCCCGCGCCGCGCCGGCCTAACGCGGTCCGGCCGCGTCGCCCCGGGCCTGGATAATCGTCAGCGCCCTCACCCGTTGAGCCATCACCTTCACTGAGGACATCGCCATGATGCACATCGGTCGCGGCGTCGCGGGACGCTGCCTCATCGCCGGAAGCGTGTTGTACCTCGCTGGCTGCAGCGAACCCACCGCCGCCGCTGGCGGTCCATCGACGTTCACCGCCGATGTGACCGGAGCGATCACGGATCGCATCACCGGCACGGCGACGGCGGGCGCCGACCCGTGGGTGCGACAATTCGCCGATCAGGTCACGCTCTCGAGCGGGCACACGTTCAGCGTGATCGCACTATTGGGCGACGGCAAGACGATCTCGTTCACGCGTCCAGGAACCGAGCTGCCCGCCGGCACGCACGTGGTCGGAGCGATCGGCGTCGCCGCCGGGATGCCGAAGGGCGGATTCGCGGGCGGCTACGCGGTGCGTCGCGCGGACGGGATTCAACTCTTCCTCGCCGACTCGGGGTCGTTAACGATTGCCGAGGACGGGGGCCGAGTGACTGGAACCTTCGTGATGTACGCGAGTCAGTATCAGGTGCTTCCGTTCCCATCGCGCGAGCAGATCGGGAAGCCGATCACGCCTCTCGAGACCGGAACCGCGTCGCTCATGATCTCGGGGGAATTCGACGCGGCACGTCGCCCTGCGCACTAGTCGTCAATCGCCGTGGTTTCAGTGGACTGACCACCAGGCGGAACCGATCGAGTCGATCCGCCTACCGGCGTTGCTTGAACTCCGTATCCTCGACGTAGAGGTACATCACCGCCATCGCCGTCCGATCCATCCCGCTCGTGTTGTTGTAGGCGCTCACGAGCTCGTACTCGTGATCCTTGTGGAGCGTGATGCCCGCCTTCGACGCGATCTGATCGACGTGCGAGAGCCCGATCCGCGCGCCGTGATTCTGCGCCTTGCTCGCGAGCACCGTGTCACCCGTCGTCACGTCGCGTAGCATGATGGACTCCGCGAACGGGTGCAGGTGCACGCTCGCGAAATGGATCTTCATGTCCTCCCGGAGCGCGAGCCAGCCGTCGAGCGGTGTACGTCGGACCTCGCGCCCTGGCTTGACGACCCAGTGCCCCGCGAACGATCGGCCCTTCTTGTCGCGATACGGCATGGTGTCGGCGGCCATCCCGTCGGCGCCGTGGTGGTCATGGGCGGCATGTTCGTCGACCGCCTCGCCGTAGCCCCCCGCGGGCCCGTCGAGTCGAACGAGCGTGTTCACGCCACGCTGATAGAGCGGTACGAGGGGACGCTGGAGCGCGCGGTCGCGGATGAAGTGCACCGTCACGCGCTGACGTACCCGGACGGGTTCTCCGTTATGGTTGTGATTGAGGACCTGCGCGGTGACCGAGAGCGGCTCATCGGACCGAAGCGGGATGCCGAATCCGTCCGGGAGGCGAACTTCGGTCTGCCCCTCGGACAACGTGAAGAGTCGGCGGCTCGGATACTTCCGCCACCCGAAGATCTGCCTGTGTCGCGCCATGTCGAGGTCGACGTTGGAGTGACACATGAACTCCGAGGACTTCGGCTCGCGGGTATCGGCATCCACGATGGCGGCCTCGTACCCGACGACCCAGAGCAGCTCGTGGGACGTACTGTCGGCGAGCTGCACCTTCATCACGCGATACGGCCCCTGCATCGACGCGTAGAACGTGTCGATGGTGAACACGTCGGAGTACACGACCTGTGATTCGATGGTCGGTTGACGGTCCGAGTTGCAAGCCGCGGGGATGCCGATCAGGATGGCGATGACCGCTGCGCGGACAGCTGAACGGATGATGGGTGTCGACTGAGATCTCATCTTGCTCTGCTCCGGCTCCGATTTCCGCTTCGCGAGGCCAGTATTGACGGAATTTAGCGTCGGTCGGGGGCGGCCGTAGGGCTTTCCCCGAGCCTCGTCGCGCCCTGGAGCCATCGCGACCGGGTCAGGTTGGAAAAAGGCAGGAGGGGGATGGACAGGATGGACAGGATGGACAGGATGGACAGGATGACGAAGATGACCATCGCGGCAGCACAGTAGCTCGCACAAGCGGCCGGAAAATGAAGGGGAACGACTCTCGGGGAGGGTGGCGTCCGGGGCGGCCGTTCCCCTCTTCTCTTTCAGGCCACTTGAGAGACCAACACTAACGCCGCCCGAGTCATCTTCGTCATCCTGTCCATCCCGTCCATCCCCCTCCTGCCGTTTCCCAAATTGGACCGGTCGCGATGCGTACGGGGCGAGATGATGCTCGGAGCCGGAGCCGGTTGTTACGGGCAGCCCGCTTCGCGTCCATATTGGCCGCCGACTCCACCCGAATCATCGATACCCGAAAAAAGCGTCGATGCCGATGAACTCCATGCGCCGGATTTTTCTCGTCGGGTCCATCGTGACCCTTGTCGCCGTACCCGGTTCCGATGCGCAGCATCCCGCGATCCCATCGCCTGAGTCGGTGCTCGGCTTCCCGGTGGGGGCGGACTTCAAGCTCGCCACGTACGACGAGACCATCGGCTACTTCCAGCGGCTCGCTACGGCGAGCAACCGCGTACGGCTCATCGACGTCGGGAAGACATCCAACGGGCGCCCGTGGACGCTGGTCCTGATATCGTCCCCCGAGAACCTCGCCCGGATCGAGCGGCTGCGTGAGATCTCGCAGCGGCTCGCACACCCCACCGGCCTCACCGACGCCGACGCGCGCAAGCTCGCCGAGGAGGGCAGGGTGTTCGTGGACGTGAGCGGCGGGCTCCACGCATCCGAGGTCGCCGGCGCGCAGCACACCATTCAGCTCGGCTACGATCTCGCGCGCGGCGACGACGCGAAGACGAAAGCGATCCTCGACAATACAGTCCTCATGCTCTGGCCGTCCATCAACCCCGACGGCCAGAACATCGTCGTCAACTGGTATCGCGAGAACGTCGGGACGCCGTACGAGGTGTCGCCGCTGCACGAGCTCTACCAGAAGTACATCGGCCACGACAACAACCGCGACGCGTACATGCTGAACGTCATCGAATCGCGGGTCGTGACGCGCGTGTGGCGACACTGGGAGCCACAGATCATCTACGTGCAGCATCAATCCTCGCCGTTTCCCACCCGTATCTGGCTCCCGCCGTTCGCCGAGCCGATCGCGCCGCGGGCTCCGGCGCTCATGTCGCGGCAGGTGAACACGATCGGGATGACGATCGCGCAGGCGCTCGAGTCGAAGGGACAGGTCGGTGCGACGCACATGGGGACAGGGTTCGACGCCTGGTACCCGGGTTACATCGACTACATGCCCATGCTGCAGAACATCAACGCGTACTGGACCGAGACGGCGCTCTATCGTTATGCAACGCCGCATTTCTACACGCTCGCGGACTTCCCGGCCGCCATGCGCGACCTGCGGCCGCAGTCGCTCTACTCGAGCCCGTGGCGCGGCGGGTGGTGGCGTCTCGAGGACGCGGTGGACTACATGCACACGGCGTCGATGGCGACGCTCGATTACGCCGCGAAGTACAGGGACGAGCTGCTCTACAACCGCTATCAGGCGGGACGCGATGCGATTCGACGGTATGCTGCCGAGCCGCCGTACGCCTACGTGATCCCGCAGGCGCAGCGTGATCCCGGCGCCGCGGTCGCGCTGCTCAGACGTCTCGCGTTCAATGGCGTGCGCGTGCATCAACTCGAGCGGGACCTGGCGATCGAGGGCTCGACGCACCGGCGTGGCAGCTGGGTGATCCTGATGGATCAGGAGTTCAGCGAGCTCGTTCGCCAGCTGTTCGACATCCAGGACTACCCGGACTTGCGCGAGTACCCGGATGGGCCGCCGGAGCAGCCGTACGACGCGGCGGGGTGGACGTTGCCGTTTCAGATGGATGTGAGCGTGGTCGAGGTCCGGACGCCGCTCGGGGGCGAGGCACGCGCCGCGATGCGACCGGTGCGCGGCACCACGATCGATTGGCGGGCGTCGGATGACGCGCCGTTCACGACCGACTCGATTGCGGCGGGAATCGTCGCTCCGCCGGCGACGGTCACGGGATCGGGTGATCGGCTCGCCGTCGATCCCGCGCAGAACGATGCGTTCCGGCTCGTGAACCAGGCGTTGGCGGCTGGAGGCGCCGTGCGCTTCGTCTCCGGGACACGGGGGCAGGGCGGGCGGTACGTCGTCTCCGGCGTGCCCATGAATCGGCTCGAGCGCTGGGCTCGCGACCTCTCCCTTCGCGCCGAACGGGTTTCGTTAGGTACGGGCGCGGTGCCGGCCGCTCGACTGCGCATCGGGCTCTTCAAGCCCTGGACCGCGAGCATGGATGAGGGGTGGACCGAATGGTTGCTCGACCAGTACGGTTTCCGGTACACGACGCTCACGCCTGCCGACGTCCGCGCCGGCGACCTCGCGTCCCGCTTCGACGTGATCCTCATGGCGTCGGAGTCGCCGCGGTCCATCATGGAGGGGTTCGCGAGCGGGACCGTGCCGCCGCGTTACGCGGGCGGGATCGGCGACGTCGGCGTCCGAGCGGTCGACGCCTTCGTTCGCGCGGGGGGAACGCTCGTGTGCCTCAATCAGAGCGCGAACTTCGCCATCGATGCCCTGGCGTTGCCGGTCCGGAACGTCGTGGCCGGCGTGGCGCGGCGGGAGTACTTCGCGAGCGGGTCGATTCTCGAGGTCACGACTGACCCGGCGCACCCGGTAATGGCCGGGATGCCCGAGCGCGCGAAGATCTTCGTGGACGGCAGTCCGGTCTTCACGACGCTCGAGGGGTTCGAAGGCGCGGTGCTCGCGAAGTTCGCCGCGGCCGGATCTCCTCGTCTTTCCGGCTACCTGCTCGGCGAGAAGCATCTCCACGGCCAGGCGGCGGCGGTCGACGTGAAGCATGGGGGAGGGCACGTCGTGCTGATCGGTTTCAGGCCGCAGTGGCGCGGGCAACCCTTCGGGACATTCCGGATCGTGTTCAATGCGGCGCTGTTCGGGCGAGCGACGGCGGAGGGCGCGAGTGGGACGCCGGGGTTCTGGGTGCCCCCGAAGCCCGCGAGCCCACCGCAGCCACGTTAGGCGTCCAGTCGGCGAAGGTTGTCATTCCGAGCGGAGGCGCCCTCAGGCGCCGCAGTCGAGGAATCGCAGGGCTGGTGGTAGAGGGCCCCTTTACCGGGACGGCTGCGATTCCTCGCTGCGCCCGGAATGACGCCGCGATTCCGCGGCTACCCGCCGCCGCGAGACGTGTTGCGCCGACGCCGTAGTCGTGGCATGCTGTCGGCACACCGTTTTCGCCGCCGAGGCTTCATGACCAGTGCCGTCACCGGTTCACGTGCGCTCGAGAAGCCGCTACCGTCCGAGATCGATGTTTACGGGCTGACCCACCGCGGGCACGTCCGGAGCGAGAACGCCGATCATTTCCTGATCGCGAGCTTCCATCGCGCGATGCACGTCCACGCGTCGAGCATCCCCGCGAGCGCGTTCGCGTCGCACTCTGCGGACTCGCGCGGCTACGTGTTCCTCGTGGCGGACGGGGTCGGTGCGTTTGCACAGGCGGCGAACGGAAGCGCGCGGGCCATTCGGTCGGTCGCGCAGTGCCTCGTAGATATGTCCGAGGTCTCACTCCCGTCCGACCCGGCGCGCGAGGAAGAGGTCGTGAACCGCATCCGCGCCGCGTTCGCCGAGGCCCACGAAACACTGCTCCAACTCGATGAGCGGGGTGAGCCGGGGTCCGCCATCACGACGCTCACGATGCTGATCGCGATCTGGCCGCGCGCGTTCATCGTGCACGCCGGCGACAGCCGCGCGTATCGCCTTCGCCAGGGCATCCTGACGCGCCTCACGACGGATCAGACGATGGCGCAGGCGATGATCGACGCGGGCGCCATGACGCGAGATTCGGCCGAGGCGTCGCCCCTCAAGCACGTGTTGCTCAGTGCGCTCGGGAGCGCCCAGGTGGACCCGCAGGTGCTCGTCCAGAACCTCGAGCGGCAGGACGTGATGTTGCTCTGCACCGATGGGCTCACCAAGCACGTCGGCGATGACGAGATCCACGAGCACATGTCACGCCCGGTTTCCTCGGAGTCCATCTGCGGAACGCTCATCGACCTCGCCCTCGAGCGCGGCGGCGAGGACAACGTGACCGTCGTCGTGGGGAAGGCGCGGATTCTCTGAAATCCGTGCCGGTCCATCGCTTGCGTCATGCCGGTGAGGCGGGCACATTCGCCGCGTAGCTCGCGTGTCCCCAGTCGCCGGAATGGCCCGTCACACGTCGCTTTCTCTGGAGCGGAAGCTACCGCTCCTGATATCGGTCTTGTTGTCCGCACTGGCGGTCGGCCTCACCTGGGCCGGCTATGTCGAAGTGCGCCGCGCCTCCGAGCTTCGCGGCACGGAGCGGCTCCGGCGCCTCGCCGAGCAGATTGCCGAGCTGGCCCAGCGGAGCACGGAGCAGCGAGCGACGATCCTGAGGCGCGTCGCGACTGACGCAGCCCTCGTCGCAGAGCTGACGAGCCCCACGACGGGGAGCCGAAACCGGGTCTCGGCAGCACTCACGGCGGCGCTCGCGACCGCGAGACCGGACCAGCCGATCGTCGCCGAGCTTCGCTCCACGAGCGAAGCCGTCCGTATCACGACGCATCCGGAGCTCTCCGAAAGCGACGGGCCCGTGAGACGCCTCATCACGGGACTGTCGCGCGATGGGCCGCCGGTGAGCGACCTCTACAGCCGCGGCGACTCCGTCTACTACTGGGTCGGCGTTCCGGTCAGCAGCGATCGGCGCGTGGTCGGCTACCTCGTCCAGCGGCGGCTGGTCTCGTCTGGCTCGAACCTCGAGCGTCAACTTCGTGGCCTGACGGGGACCGACAGCGTCTCCATCTTCGTCGCGTCGGACAGCGGGTCAGTGTGGTCGAGTCTCAGTGGCCGTCCAGTCCAGGTGCCGTCACTGGCGACCGACGCGGATGCGGACGGCCCTAACGTGATTCGCTACACCCGGGGCTCCGGCCGGCGGTACGTAGGGGTGATGGCCCGCGTGCCGAATACGCCCTTTACGGTGATCGCGGAGACGCCGTACGAGACGCTGCTCGACCGGCCGTCGGCGTTCCTGCGTCGCAACGTGGTCGTGGCGATCGTCATGCTCGTCATCGGCATGCTCGCGGCGTGGCTGCTGAGTCGCCACATCACGCGCCCGCTTCGGCAGCTGACGGCGGTCGCGGACGCGATGTCGACCGGAGACTACTCGCAACGCGCGCACGTCGTGCGGCGCGATGAGACCGGGCGCCTCGCCGACGCATTCAATACGATGGCGGAGCAGGTCCAGCGGTCGCACGAGGACCTGGCGCGGCAGAACGACGAGTCGCGCACGCTCGCCGCGCGACTCGAGGAAGCGAACCGCGCGAAGGCCGATTTCCTCGCGACGATGTCTCACGAGCTGCGGACGCCCCTCAACGCGATCGGTGGCTACGTCGATCTGATCGAGCTCGGCGTTCGTGGTCCGGTGACGGAGGACCAGCGTCGCGACCTCGAGCGCGTACGCTACAATCAGCGGCACTTGCTGACGCTCATCGGAAACATCCTGGATTTCACGCGGCTCGACGCGCAGAAGCTGAGCTACGAGATCGGCGATGTGCGCATCGACACGGTGGTGACCGAAATTCTGACCGGGGTCGCGCCGCTGCTCGATGAGAAGGGGCTGACGCGCGAGTGCGTTGGCTGTAATGTGGCGGCCGTCGCGCGCGCGGATCGTGCGCGGGTGGAACAGATCCTCCTGAACCTGCTGTCGAACGGCGTGCGGTTTACGCCGGCGGGCGGGCACATCACGCTCACCGTGCGCGACCGGGGCGAGACGGTGACCATCGAGGTGGCCGATTCCGGCATCGGGATCCCTCCCGAGAAGCTCGCGTCCGTGTTCGAGCCGTTCGTGCAGCTCGATAGCGGCCTAACGAGGCAGGTGGGCGGGACCGGGCTGGGTCTGACCATCAGCCGTGAGCTCGCGCGGGCGATGGGCGGCGACCTGACGGGCGAGAGCGACGGCAAGCAGGGGGCGCGGTTCTGCCTGACGTTACCGTCCGCCCGGGTCTTCGCAACCGGGAAGCACCCGCCGAGGACGGATCAGCTCGTGTCGCTCGGCGACCGGTCCTGAGCGGCGGGAATCGGGGTCAGCGTCGAAAAACATCCTTCCACCGCCGCCGGCGGTGGAAGGATGTTTTTCGACG
>DASURJ010001057.1:0-5126 GCA_036280115.1 Gemmatimonadaceae bacterium | reverse complement strand
CGGCGCGAGACGCAGAGCGAGATGCTGCGCATCTTCAACTCGCTGCAGTCGAGCGGGCGCCAGATCGTCATGGCGAGCGACCGGCCGCCGGCCGAGATCGCCGACGTCGACGAGCGGCTCGTGACGCGGCTCGCCGGCGGGCTGATCGTGGACATCGGACTGCCGGAGTACGAGACCCGCGTCGCGATCCTTCGCAACAAGTGCGCGGAGCGCGAGCTGACGTTCGCCGCCGGCGTGCTCGAGGAGCTCGCGCGGATGCCGTGCGGCAGCGTGCGCGAGCTCCAGGGGGCGCTCAACCGCCTCGCGGCGCACGAGGCGTTAGGCGAGCGCGCGCTCACGCCCGGCAACGTGCGGGCGATCGTGGTTGCCGGTCGCGCGACGCCGGAGTTCGGGCGCCCGGCGGCGACGTCGTCGACCGATGAGTTCGCGGGGTTCCTGTCCGACATCGCGGTCGCGGTGGCACAGCACGTCGAGGGATGGCGGGTTCGGCTCGGCGAGCGCATCGCACAGTGGCAGAGCGCCGGGTACTGCACCACGATGCTCGACCGCGCGCTCGCGCTGTCGGAGGAAGTGGATGTCGACGCACTCGATGCCGCGTTCGCGGCGGGGGTCGCGCGACTGGAGCAGCTCGAGGCGCAAGCGGTCCTGCTCGACCCGCGGCTCGCGGGGCTCGACGTGTTCCGCGACCCCGAGCGCATCGCAGACGCCGAGGCGCGGGTCGAACAGGCGATCGCCGCCCACGACCCGCCGCCTGCGCCGTGGCCCGCGTTCACGCTCGAGACGCTGATAGGGGGCAAGTCGAATCAACTCGCCACCCGCGCGGTCGCGAGCGTGCTCGAGTCGCCCGGGTCCCAGTACAATCCGCTGTTCGTGCACGGTGGACCTGGAGTGGGAAAGACACATCTCGTTCACGCCGTCGGCAACGCGCTGCGTCGGACGACGACGCTCGCCGGACCGGTCGCCTGCGTGAGCGGCTCGCAGTTCGTCGATGAGCTCATTGCGGCGCTGCAGGAAGGGACCGTGGACCGATGGCGCGCTCGCTATCGCGCCGCGGGCGCGTTGATCGTGGATGACGTCCACGCGCTCGCGGGGAAGGAGCGGTCGCAGGAGGAGCTGTTCCACCTGTTCAACGCGCTTCACAGCGCGGGACGCCAGGTCGTGCTCGCGAGTGACCGACCGCCGTCGGAGATCGGTGAGCTCGAGGCGCGGTTGCGGTCGCGCTTCAACGGCGGCCTCGTCGTCGCCATTCAGCCGCCCGATCGCGCCTTGCGGGAGGCATTGTACGCGCGCGCGCTCATGGATCGTGCGCCTGACGCCGAGCCGGGCGTCGCCGCGCTGCTCGCGGAACTTCCGGTCTCGGGCGCGACGGAGATCGAGTCCGTGGTGGACCGCGTGATCCACGCTGCGCGCGCGTCCGGCGGCACCGTGACGCTCTCGCAGGTGCGTCGCGAGCTCAATTCCGGCGGCGGCGCCACACCGGCGTCGGTTCCCGCGGTCGCCGACAAGTCGTTCCTCGACCCGGAGAAGATGGTCCTCGAGTGGTCCGAGCTCGACGGTCGCATCATCGAGGAGCTGCGCTGATGGCGATCAAGGGAAGCCTCAAGGAGGCGAGCCTCCCGGACGTCCTGCAGCTGCTCTCGATGGGGAAGAAGAGCGGGTGCCTCAGCGTCACCCATCGCCAGAGCTTCGGCTACATCTACTTCGACAAGGGCCGCATCTGCTACGCGTCCATCGTGAATCGTCGCGACCGGCTCGGCGACATCCTCGTGAAGAACGGGCTGATCACGCAGGCGCAGCTCGATGAAGCCGTACACGACCAGAACACGCAGCGCGAGAAGCGACTCGGTGAGATCCTCGTGGAGCGACGGTTCATCGCGCGCGAGGAGCTGCACCGCTACATCAAGCTGCAGATCGAGGAAGCGGTCTTCTACCTGTTCACGTGGAATCAGGGGACGTTCAACTTCGAGGCTGACGTCGAGCCCGACGAGCAGGACTTCCTCGTGTCCATCAATCCCGAGTCGCTCCTGCTCGAGGGTGCGCGCCGGGTGGATGAGTGGAGCCTCATCGAGAAGAAGATTCCGAGCTTCGACATCGTGTTCGAGCTCGATCGCGCGCGGCTCAAGGAGAGCGGCGCGGAGCTGACGGTGGAACAGGAGACGCTCGTCGGGCTCATCGACGGCCGGCGCGACGTCGCCGGGCTGGTGGATGAATCGGGGCTCGGTGAGTTCGATGTCGGCAAGGCGCTGTACGGTCTTTCGACCGCCGGCTTTCTGCATCGGGTCGGGCGCACGAAGCCCGTCGAGTCGACGACGTCGGAGGCGCGCGTCGCCGAGCATCGGAACCTGGGTGTCGCGTTCTACAAGGCCGGGATGTTCGACGAGGCGGTGCGCGAGTTCCGGCGTGTGAACGAGCTGCGCCCCGGTGACGATCTGGCCACGTTCTACGCGGGCCTCGTCCTGCTGCGACAGGGGCGCTGGCAGGACGCCGCGACGGTGTTTCAACAGATGGTATCGCGGCGGATCACGAGCCCGGCCGTCTATCACAACCTCGCATACGCGCTGGAGCGGCTCGGACGTTACGACGAAGCCGCAGACGCGCTCGCCCAGGCGGTCCGCACTGGCGCGAACGATCCGCGTACCCGGTTGTCCGACGGCGTGCTGGCGCTGCGTCGCGGCGACGTCATCGAAGCGGACGTGGCGTTCGCCGAAGCGGAGGCGTTATGGGACAAGCGACCCAAACCGGCCGCGTGGTACCACTACGCGGCGCTCGCCGCCGCCCTGGGGAACGACATCGACCGCGCGATCGAGCTGTTGTCCGATGGTGTGGGCGCTCATCCCCACTCGGCGGTGCTGCTCAACAACCTCGGTGTCGCGCTCGAGCGCCGCGGCAGACTGGCCGAGGCCGCGTCGGCGTTCGAGCGTGGCGCGCTCGAGGACGCGACCGTACCGCAGCTGCACAAGAACCTCGGCGACGGCTATTATCGGTCAGGGCGATACGACGAGGCGCTGGAGTCCTATACGCGCGCGGTGAAGCATCGGCCCAACCTTGGCGCCGACGTGTACCTCAAGCTCGGCAACCTCCGCTATCGAAAGCAGGAACGGGAGGAGGCGAATCGATGTTGGAAGCGCGCGCTCGAACTCGAGCCGACGAATGCGATCGCGCGCACCAATCTCGAGACGTCGAGGCAGGCAGAATGATGGTGAGCGACGTCGACGAGGCGGGCTTCGCGGCGCTGACGGAGAAGATCGCCCGTGAGCGCGCGTTCGGCTGCGCGAATTACAAGGAGAAGTGTCTCCGCCGGCGCATTGCCGTCCGGATGCGCGCGCGTGGGGTCCACCGATTCGCCGACTACGCGGCACTCCTGGACCGCGACGCCGTGGAGTACGAGCGGCTCATCGATACGCTCACAATCAACGTCACGAAGCTGTTCCGGAACTGGTCGACGTTCGAGGCGCTGAGCCGGACGGTCGTCCCGATACTCTGGGACGGGTCTGCGCGTCCCATCCGTGGGTGGAGCGCGGGTTGCTCGTCGGGTGAGGAACCGTACTCGCTTGCGATCCTGTTCCACCGGTACGCGGCTGCGCAGGGGCAGGTCGCCGACGCATCGCGCGTGCACATTCTCGCGTCGGATATCGATCGGGCCAGTCTCGACGCCGCGCGCCGGGGGCAGTACGCCGACGCCGCGTTTGCCGATACACCTGACGATCTCAGGCGCCGATACTTCTCGGTACGGCCGCCCTACGAGGTCGTGCCGGAGATCCGGCCGCTCGTGACGTTCGAGCGCCGGGACCTGATCGTGGACCCACCGCCGAGTGGCATGCACCTCATTGCCTGTCGCAACGTGCTCATCTACTTCGACCGCGCCACCCAGGAATCGCTGTTCAAGCGCTTCTACGACGCGCTCGCACCGGGCGGGTTCCTGGTCCTCGGCAAGGTCGAGACGCTGCTCGGCCCGACCCGATCCCTGTTCTCCGCGGTCGATCCGCGGGAGCGCATCTTCCGCCGCCGGTGACCGACCGTAACGTGACTCCGCAGAACCTGACCGACCCCAAAGTCCAGGAGATTCGGGTCAAGGTCGCCGACTTCGCGGTGGCGAACGGGAACTCCGTCATCTCGACGATCGGCCTGGGCTCGTGCGTGGCCATCATGTTGTACGATGGGTCATCGCGCATCGGTGGGATGGCGCACATCCTCTTGCCGAGCGAGGGGCTGTCGCTGGAAACGGAGAACCGGGCGAAGTTCCCGTCGACGGCCATCCCGATGCTCGTCGAGGAGATGCGGAAGCGCGGCGCGTGGGGGCGGCCGATGGCGAAGATCGTGGGCGGCGCCAGCATGTTCGCGTCGCTGCTGCCGTCGGGTGGCATCAACATGGGCGAGCGGAACGTCGAGGCGACCAAGCGCGTGCTTCGGCTCGCGGAGATTCCACTCGTCGCCTCGGACACGGGCGGCGAGCACGGGCGCAGCGTTTACTTCCACGTGAGCGACGGCCGCGTGGTGGTGAAGTCCCTCAAGATGGGGGAGCGTGTCCTCTAGCCAACGCACTGTCCTGGTGGTGGACGACAGTGCGTTCATGCGGCGACTGGTCAGCGAGCTGCTCGCGACGAGCGGTGAGTTCCGCGTCGTGGGCACGGCCCGGAACGGGATCGACGCGCTCAAGCAGATCCACGCCCTCGACCCCGACATCGTCACGCTCGACATCGAGATGCCGGAGCTCGACGGGCTCCAGGCACTCGGCTACATCATGAGTGAGACGCCGCGGCCGGTCGTCATGTTGAGCGCGCTGGACTCGCCTAACGGGGGCGCGCTCACGATTCGCGCGCTGGAGCTCGGCGCGGTGGATTTCGTCCACAAGCCCACGGGCCCGGCGCGCGAGACGCTCGGCGTGCTTGGCGGGCGGCTCCTGCACGCCCTCCGCGCGGCGGCGTGCGTGAATCTTCGTGGTGTCCCGATGCTCGCGCGGCCGGCGCTCGTGGCGCCGGCGCCCCGCGAGCGCGATTCGACAGCGGCAACGCACGCCGTGGCCATCGCCGCGTCGACGGGCGGACCGCGGGCGCTCGCGGAAGTGATTCCGCGGCTGCCGGTGGCACTCGGCGCCGCCGTGCTGGTGGTGCAGCACATGCCGGCGG
>DASURJ010001056.1:0-2155 GCA_036280115.1 Gemmatimonadaceae bacterium | reverse complement strand
GCCCTGTTCGAGTACCTGCTCCAGGTGCCCGCGAACCGGATCGGCCACACCCAGCTGAGCCTCGCACAGCTCAAGGTCTTGCAGGAGGTGATCACGCTCGTCGTGTTCGCCCCGTTCGCCGTGCTGTATATGCGCCAGACGCTCAAGTGGGACTTCGTCTGGGCGGGGCTGTGCATTGTCGGCGCGGTGTACTTCATGTTCCGTGGTGCCGGGGGGCACGGCCCGCACTAGAACGCCGCGGTGCGGTTGGTCGCTGCAAGGATTTCCAATGCGCGGCGCGTGCAAGGCGTCTATGTTCTTCGGTCCCGCGCGGCTGGGTGAAGCCGTCGCGTTCGTTACTCGACCCGTCGAACAATGACTCCGCGGCTTCTCAGGTACGCGTGGTGCGTCGCCGCCTTCGCGGGCGCCGGCGTGACGGCCGGCGCGCAGGCCGGTCCGTTGCCCGCGCGCCTCGCGGATGCGAGGCGCGCCAGCGCCGCCGGCGACCACGCGACCGCACTTCGCATCGTGGATTCGCTCGCGGCCGCTCATCCGCACCACCCGAACGTCGTCTTCGCGCGTGCCGTCGCCCTGGGGGCGGCCGGCCGAGCTGCCGAGGCGGAGTCCGTCGTTAGGCAGCTGCTGCGGTGGGACCCGCGGTACGCCAGGAGCGCGTTGCGCGACTCCGCGCTCGCCGCGCTTCGCGCGCGGCTCGGCACGGACGTCGGACGGCTCGCGGACCGGGCGGACTGGCCGGTCGCGCGGGCGCGCGTCCTTACCGTGCTCGAGGAGCGCGACCTGGTCCCGGAGGGGACCGCCTGGGACCCGGTGACGCGCAGTGTGCTCGTCGGGAGCCTGAACAAGAACAAGGTCATTGCGATTGCCACCGACGGGTCGGTCTCGGACCGCGTCCCGCCCGGCGCGAGTGGCCTCGGGTCTGTCGTCGGGATCCACGTCGACACCCTGCGTCGCGTGCTGTGGGTGGCGAGCAACGCGCGGTACGATCGCACGACCGATACGACACGGTCCGCACTCTACGCGTTCGACGCGCCCACCGGCACGTTCAAGGCACGCTACCCGGCGTCCGATCCCGGCCCGCACTTCCTGAACGACTTGACGACGACGCCCGACGGCACCGTCTACGTGACGGATACCCGTGCCGGTGCGGTGTGGCGGCTTCGGCCGGGCGGCACGGCCCTGGAGCGTCTGGATGCGGTGGATGTGACGTCACCTAACGGGATAACCGTGTCGGCCAACGGTCAGCACCTGTTCGTCGCGGACCTCGATCGCATCTGGGTGATTGCCTTGCCGAACGGCCCGGCCTGGCGACTGACCGTCCCCGACAGCTTCAACACGGCATTCATCGACGGCCTTGCGTTCCGTGACGATGCGCTGATCGCGCACCACCCGCTCTCGTTCTGGCGGATCGTGCGATACCGGCTCGATCGCGAGCACCGCGCCATCACGGGGCGAGAGATCATCGAATGGAACACGCCGCACAGCCGTACCTCCACCACGGGCGAGGTCGTGGACGATCGGTACGTGTTCATTGGCAACAGCCAGATCGACCGTATGAACGCGGGGACGCTCGACTCGGCGACGATGGACCCGATATCGATCTATTCCGTCCCGCTGGCATTACCAACCACGGGCCGGGTTGCGGTGGCGCTCTCCGGACGCGACAGCGTCGCCATCTTCGACGCGCAGACGCTCGAGCGGTCCACGGCGCTCCCGGTGGGCAAGAACCCCCACGAGATCTCGGTCTCTCCGGATGGCGCGCGCGCGTTCGTGGCCAACGCGCGTGGTAGGTCGATCTCGGTGATCTCGGGTGGCGCGACGCCGCGAGTGACGGGGACCTGGTCGCTCCCGGACTCCGTCAGCGTCCATGACGTCGTGTCGGCCGGCGATGGCCGCACGGTGTGGGCCGTGTCGGGCGAGCGGAAATTGCTCCTCGAGGTGGACGCGCAGGGCGGAAGCGTTAGGCGGCGCATCCCGCTCACGCGACCGGGAAGCTGGATGGTCGCGGCCGGCGCACGCGTTTCCTCGATCATCGTGGCGAACCTCGAGGGAGGCGCCGTCACGCTCGTCGACCCGTCGACGGGACGGGAACGCGTGTTGGAGGGAAGAGAGGGGGAGATCGACGCCATCCCCACACCCGACGGGCGCGAGATCTGGT
>DASURJ010001055.1:0-3613 GCA_036280115.1 Gemmatimonadaceae bacterium | reverse complement strand
GTACCAGAAGCACCACCGAGCGTCCCACACTGCTTGCCAGCGATGCGGGCCAGCCATAGTTTCCGCGCGTAACCCGTGGAGGCGACGCCGTCTCAACGGGCTTTCCATTTTCCCTTTCGGCCTCACGCATCGACCGCCGCTCGCTTCCGGCATGGCTCACATTCGGCTTGACGACAAGGAGATCGAGCTGAGCGTTGGCGAGCTGTGGGTCGGAGTGGACGATGGCAGCGGCGTTCGATTCGGGTCGGCGTCGTCGGACGGGAATCTCGCGATCATTGCCGTGGACCCGCGTGGCACGGCCACCGTGCGCCGAGCGACGTCGGGGGTCACGGTATTAGTGAATGGTGTGGCGCTCGGTGCGGAACCGGCACCACTGCTCCACGGAGACAGGATCGAGGTGGCCGGGCGTCAGCTCCGCTTCTCCGACGACCGCAAGGCGGGCAGCACTCTGCTGATGCCCGCGTTCGGCGCACCGGCCACCATGGCCGGCGCGCCGCAGCGAGGGCGTGCCGCCGTATCCGGCGGCCGGCTCGTGTCGCTGGTCGACGGCCGCGAATACACGGTTCCCCCCGGCGGCTTGCGCATTGGCCGCGACGCCAGTTGCGACGTCGTCGTCCCGGGAACGGACGTGTCACGGCAACATGCGGGCGTTTCGCTCCGGCCGGCCGGGTACATCCTGCGCGACTTGAGCGCCAACGGCGTCTACGTCAACTCGGCGCGAATCGGCGACGCGCAACCCCTTCGTCGTGGCGATATAATTCGCGTTGGTGGCGAGGAGTTCCGGTTCTATGCGGACGAGTCGTCGTCCGAGGCGCCGGGCCCGGACGTTCGACTGCCGTCGAGTGGTGCCCCTGATGGTCGACCAGCAAGCGCGGGCACAACCGGCGGCACCCGTGTCGTTGTCGGGCTCAAACCACCCCATCCGAAGCGGGCGCCCGCCGCTCGGCCGGTCGGCACCTCGCGGGCGCCGAAACGCACCGAGCGCGGGGCGTCGTCGCGCGGCGTCCCAGCCGCCGTGTGGCTTGCCGCTGCCGCACTCATTGGGGCGACCGTCCTTCTCGTGTTACAGGATCGCTAGTGAACCTTTACGTCGCCGCCCGCTCGGATGTGGGCATGATCCGCGCTGGGAACGAAGACAGCTTCTTCGCCGAAGCGAACGAGACGCGAGGGCTGTTCATCGTCGCGGATGGCATGGGCGGCCACGCGGCGGGCGAAGTCGCCAGCGAGATGGCAGTCCAGATCATTTCGCGGGAACTGGCCAACATCACGGACGTCTCGGGCGACGACGTCCGCAAGCGCGTTGCCGAGGCCGTGAAGAAGGCGAACGCGAAGATCTACGAGCGCACGATCACCGAAGTCGACAAGCAGGGAATGGGCACGACGGCGTCGGTGCTCATCCTGACCGGTTCGAAGTATCTCATCGGGCAGGTGGGCGATTCGCGCGTCTACCTGCTCCGCGACGGGAAGCTGCGACAGCTGACGAAGGATCATTCCTACGTGCAGGAACAGGTCGACGCCGGCTTCCTCACGCCGGAACAGGCGCGCTACCATCCTTACTCGAACGTCATCACGCGCTGCGTGGGTGCGAGTGACTCGGTGGAGCCGGACACGTATTTCGGCGAGGTGCGCACCGGAGACGTCTACCTCGTCGCCAGCGACGGCCTGACCGGAATGGTCGACGACCGTCGCCTCCAGCAGTTGTTGTTCTCGCGAGCGACGCCGGGGCGAGTCGTCGACGCCCTCATCTCGGAGGCGAACGGACGCGGTGGGCTCGACAACATCACCGCGATCGTGGTGCAGGTGACGTCGGCGGACAGCAACGGCAGCGACGGCACCACGGCCGAAACGCCGGCGGTCCGCTGACGGTCGTGGCCGACGACCCCGAGACCGTCGGAAGCCTCGCCGAGCTCTACCTCGGCAACATCCTCTACGCGCTGGAGCTCGCCGCGCTGTCGCTGGAGGCCCAGGACAAGCGTCAGGACGCGGCGTTCTACCGGGGCATCGCGCGAAAGCTGGCGGACGCCCACGGCCGTCGTCGTTAGGCGCGCTGCCCGACGCGCACGAGCTGTTCGAGGAGCTCCGCTCTCGGCACGTCGACGCGCCGAACAGCGAACACGCGAAGCCAGCGCGCCGATTGGTACAGCTGTTCCGAGAGCACCGGCAGGTTGATGGCACCCTCGAGCCCTGCGGCGGTCAGGCGCCGAACATCGCCGGAACGGCGAACGACCGGCAGGTCGAGGCCGAGCATCTGCGTCTTGGCGGGGAAGTCCAGCAGCAGCTCGCCGGGGCCGAACCCGAGTGATGCTCCAATGGCGTCCTCGGTGGCGATCGTCAGCGCGCGGTCGTCCGCGATCCATTCGAGCTGCTCACCCGACAGCTCGGCCGCGGGGCACTCGAGCACCCGCTTGTACAGGCGCCGCTCGCGGAGCGCAGACAGGAGCGGCGGTGTCTCGCGCTCGCCGAGGCGGTGCAGCAGCCCCTCGTCGTCGTACGAGCTGAGCGAGGTGGCATCGAGGTCGCCGCGTACCAGGGCCTCGTCCACCAGCCGCTTGTACATTGCGGTCGCGCTGCGCACGGCGTGGTGCCAGTAGACGTTGCGATACATCTGGTACTTCGCGAACAGCAGCGACTCGAGCGCCGACAGCCCCTTTTCGAGCACGCCGATGACGCGCCGTCCCGTGGCCGGCTCGTCGACCAGGACGAGTGAGTTGAGTAGTCGGTCGACGTCGATCTCGCCGTACGGGACGCCGCACATGAGTGCGTCGCGCTTGAGGTACTCGATCTTGTCCAGATCGAGTGACCCCGAGATGAGCCCTTGCAGGGGCGAAGGGCTGACGCCGCTGATGAGGTCGAGCACGTCGCGCGGTGCCGACGGTCCGAGCGTTCGGCAGAGGGCGTCGGCAACGGGCCCCCGGTCGATGAGCGGTGCGGCCACCTGCTCGTGGTGCAGCGCCCCGATCTCTTCCAGGGCGTGCGAGAACGGGTAGTGTCCGACGTCGTGGAGGAGCGCGGCGGCCTGAGCGGTGGCTCGCTGCTCGCGCGAGATCCCCGCGAGCTCGCCCCGCTCGTCCAGTTGATTCAGCGTCAGGCGGGCGAGGTGGTAGGTGCCTAACGCGTGCTCGAACCGCGTATGGGTGGCCCCGGGGTAGACCAGATACGCGAGACCGAGCTGACGCACGTAGCGCAGCCGCTGAAAGACGGGCGTGTCGACGAGCTGGAGCCCCAGCGCGTCGACACGGATGTTATTCCAGAGCGGGTCGCGGATGATCAGCACACGCGACCGTCAGCCTCTCGGACCCGCCTCGATGATGGCTGACGACACGTTGCTGCCGAACTTCTCGAAATTCTTCCGGAACATCTCGGCAAGCTTCCGGGCCTGCGCGTCGTACGCGGCGCCGTCCGTCCACGTCTCGCGTGGACGCATGACGTCGGGCGGCACAGCCGGAATCTGCGTGGGCACCGCGAGCCCGAACAACTCGTCCGTCTCCGTCGGCACCTGGTCGAGCTGGCCCGCGAGAGCCGCCCGGACCATCGCGCGGGTATATCCGAGCTTCATCCGCTTGCCGACGCCGTAGGGTCCGCCGCTCCAGCCGGTGTTCACGAGCCACACGCG
>DASURJ010001054.1:0-8137 GCA_036280115.1 Gemmatimonadaceae bacterium | reverse complement strand
GCTCAGCACGCCTGTCTCGCGCAATCCGGCGCCCAGTCGGGGCGCCGCCTTCATCTCGTCGACGACACGGATCGAGCCGGACGGCGACACGTCAGCAACGATCTGCCGGATGGAGTTGGACCCAATGTCGATCGCCGCGAGCCGAACGTCCTGTTCGGCTCGCGGCGATCGTGCTGCATTATCGGACGCGCGAGAGACGGCGGGGAGGGCCACCTATCCGGTTGGTTGCGGGATGGGCGAACGGTCGCGTTGCTGTTCCTCGAAATGATGCTTGATCTGCTTGCCTTCTGCCAGGAACACCGCGTCCTCGCCGATGTTCGTCGCGAGGTCGGCGACTCGCTCGAGGTTGCGACTGACGAGGAGTAACTCGAGCGAAGGGTTGATGGTTCGTGCGTCGGCCATCATGTGCGTCAGCAGTATCCGGAACACCGAGTCGTGCAGCGCGTCGACGAGGTCGTCGGCCTTGCACACGTCGCGACCGAGGGCGCCGTCGGCCCGGACGAAGGCGTCCAGGGCATCCGCCAGCATCCGGCGGGCCCGGCGCGCCATGTCCTCGATCTCCGGCGTCGGTGTAATTTCGACGGGCAAGGCGATGAGACGCAACGCCGACTGGGCGATGTTGACGGCGTGGTCGCCGACGCGCTCGAGGTCGCTCGTGATCTTGATGGCGCTGACGATGAACCGCAGATCCCGCCCCATGGGCTGCTGAAGGGCGAGCAGTGAAACCGCGAGGCTCTCGCACTCGAGCTCCATCGTGTCGAGCTCGCGATCTCCGCGGATCACGGTATCAGCCTTCTCCTTGTCGCGAGTGAGCAGCGAATCGACGGCAAGGTCGACGAGCTCCTCGGCGCGCGCCGACATGTCCAGGAGCCGCTCCTTGAGCGTCTGAAGCTGGTCGTGAAAATGGCGAAAGGGGGTCTCGGGGCTCATCCGAATCTCCCGGTAATGTACGCCTCGGTGCGCTCCTCGCGCGGCGTGGTGAACAGCTGCCCGGTTTCGCTCATCTCGACGAGTCGACCGAGGTAGAAAAAGGCCGTGTGGTCCGAGACACGTGCCGCCTGCTGCATGTTGTGCGTGACGATCACGATGGTCAACTCGCTGCGCAACTCGTAGAGGAGCTCCTCGATCTTCTGCGTGGCGATGGGGTCCAGGGCGCTCGCAGGCTCATCCAGCAAGAGCACTTCAGGCTCGTTCGCCAGCGCGCGCGCGATGCAGAGCCGTTGCTGCTGGCCGCCCGACAGGCCGAGCGCGCTCTGGCGAAGCCTGTCCTTTACCTCGTCCCACAACGCGGCGCGGCGAAGCGACTGCTCCACGATCTCGTCGAGTTCCGCGCCGCGGGCATTCCCGTTCTTGCGAGGGCCGTAGGCGACGTTGTCGTAGATCGATTTCGGGAATGGGTTCCAGCGCTGGAACACCATGCCGACGCGCTGCCTGAGCGACACCGGGTCGACGCCCGCGCCGTACACGTCGTCGCCATCGAGCTCGATCGCGCCGGTGTGTCGCGCCCCAGGGATCAGCGCGTTGAGCCGGTTGATCGAGCGCAGGAAGGTGGACTTGCCGCACCCCGACGGTCCGATCAGCGCCGTGACGGCGCGGGCCGGGATGGTGAGCGTTACGTCGTAGAGCGCTTGCTTGGGACCGTACCAGAACGAGAAGCCGTTCGCGTGAATCGTCCCCGAGCTCATCCAAACCTTCCGGTGATGTACGCCTCGGTACGCTGGTCGGCAGGTGTCGTGAACAGCGCGTTCGTCGGCGCGAATTCCACCAGCTCCCCCGCGAGCATGAAGGCCGTACGGTCGGAGACGCGGGCTGCCTGCTGCATGTTGTGGGTGACGATCACCACCGTCATGTCGCGCCGCAGCTCGTACACGAGCTCCTCCACCTTCTGCGTGCTGATGGGATCGAGCGACGCCGTCGGCTCGTCGAGGAGCAACACGATCGGTCGTGTCGCGAGCGCGCGAGCGATACACAGGCGCTGCTGCTGCCCGCCGGACAGGGCGACGGCGCTCTCCTTGAGGCGACCACTGACCTCTTCCCATAACGCCGCTCGGCGAAGCGCATCCTCGACGATGTCGTCGGTCTCCCGCTTCGACGGACGCTTCCGCCCGAGGATCTGAAGGCCGGCCGCGACGTTGTCGCGGATCGACATCGTGGGGAAGGGCGTCGGTCGCTGGAACACCATCCCGATGTGACGACGCACCTCGATGGCGTTGACGCCGCGGGCATAGATGTCCTGTTCGTCGAGCGTGACCGTGCCTTCGACACGCGCGGTCGGAACAGTCTCGTGCATCCGGTTGAGACACCGGAGCAGGGTGGACTTACCGCATCCGGACGGCCCGATGATGGCCGTCACCTCGCGGTCACGAAACGCGATGGACACGCCACGCACGGCTGCCAACTCGCCGAAGAACGCGCTCAACTCTCGCGTCGCGAGGTGGCTGCGATCGGTCCCGGCCGGCGAGGCCGCTCCGGGCTTGACGTCCGCCCGTGGAACGCGCGGCCGTTCCGTATCAGTCGCCACCGCGTCCGAACCGGGATCGCGTGGCGAAGCGGGCTGCAAGACTGATGACAAGGACGATTCCAATGAGGACGAGCGCACCGGCCCATGCGAGCGCGTGCTGCTGCTCGTACGGGCTGATCGCGAACGTGAAGATCTGGAGAGGAAGCGCCGCGATCGGCTCGGTGAGCGACGTGGACCAGAACTGGTTGCCTAACACCGTGAAGAGCAGCGGAGCCGTCTCTCCTGCGATACGCGCGACTGCCACGAGCGCCCCGGTCACGATGCCGGGAAGCGCCGTGCGCAGGACGACGACGAGCGACGTGCGCCAGCGCGAGTAGCCGAGCGCGAGCGCTGCCTCGCGCAACGACACCGGGACGATGCGAATCATCTCCTCGGTGGTGCGCGTCACGAGCGGGATCATCATTGCGCCGAGGGCGATCCCGCCTGCGAGCGCGGTGAACTTGCCCATGGGCCGAACGAGGAACTGCCACGCGAAGATGCCCATGACGATCGACGGGAGGCCGTTGAGCACGTCCGAGAGAAACCGGACGGCGTTAGCGAGCAGCGTCCCCTTGTTCTCGGCGAGATACATCCCGGCGCCGATCCCGATCGGGAGACCGAACGCGGCGGCGATGAGAATCAGCACGAGCGTCCCGACGATCGCGTTCGCCATGCCGCCGCCGGCCTCGCCCGGTGGCTTCGGCAGCTCCGTAAAGAACGCCAGATCAATGGAGGACGCGCCCTCCCGCACGAGGTGCGCGAGGATGAAGAGCAGCGGGAGCGTCGCTGCGATCGCTGCGGCACACATCACGCCGACCATGACCCCATTCACAAGTCGGCGACGGGCAAGCGTCGTCCGCGTGCGCTCCGCGGCGGCGCGCTGAACGCCCGAAGGTCGTCGCTCGCGACGCGGGCCGGTTGGCGTCGGGGCGCCCGCGACAGCGCTGGCGCTGTCCGGCCCGATCATACGCGGGCCTCGCGTGAGACCCGCCAGACGAGCCAGCGAGCAATCGCGTTGACGATCAGGGTCACGACGAACAGCACGGCCCCCACCGCCATGAGCGCCGAGAGATGGAGATCACCGGTCGCCTCGGCGAACTCGTTCGCGATGAGCGACGCCATCGTATACCCCGGCGCAAACAGCGACGCCGAGATGTCGTGCACGTTGCCGATCACCATCGTGACGGCCATCGTCTCGCCCAGCGCACGGCCGAGGCCGAGAATGATGCCGCCGACGATGCCCGAGCGCGCGTACGGGACAACCGCGTCCGCGATCATCTCCCAACGCGTGGCCCCGAGGGCGAGCGCGGCCTCGCGTTGCGCGCGGGGCACCGCCATGAGCACCTCGCGTGAGACGGCCGAGATGTACGGCAGGATCATGATGGCGAGAATGAGCCCCGCACCGAGCATGCTGGGCCCGTAGGCCGGCCCGTCGAACAACGGCAAGCGCCCGAGCAGCGGGAGCCCGGCGAGAAACGGCATGACATGCTGCCGGAGCACCGGCAGAAGGAAGAAGATCCCCCACAGCCCATAAACGACGCTCGGGATCGCGGCGAGCAGGTCGACGAGAAACGCGACTGGCTGCCTGAGCCAGGCAGGCGCGAATTCCGACAGGAAGATCGCGACGCCGAGTGCGAGCGGCGTCGCGATGAAGAGCGCCACGATCGACGAGACGATCGTCCCGTAGATGGCCGGCGCAGCCCCGAACACGTCGTGTGGCGGGTCCCACTCACTCGACGTGAGGAATCCGAGCCCGAATCGCTCGAGCGCGGGCCACGCCGCCACCCCCACCTCCAGTGCGATGAACAGCAGCAGGATGGGGATGCAGAACGCGAACCCCGTGATCGTCCAGCGGTAGACCGTGTCGCCGATCGCGGAGCCCTCGATGCGAGCGGCGATCCCGTCGTCAGGACGCGCGGTGACCAGCGGGCCCAGCGGGCGCGACACGTCGCTCACGACACCGTCCCGACCTGGATCTTCGAGAGCCGCTCGATCAGCTGCTTGCTGAGCGCCGCGGGAAGTGGCGCGTAATCGAGCGCGGCGGCCGACGCCTCGCCTTCGGTGACCGCCCACTGCAGGAAGTCCACCAGCTTCTTGCCCTTCGTGGCATCGGGCTGGCGCTCGTACGCCAGGATCCACGTGAACGACGAGATCGGGTACGCGTCCGCGCCGGGGGCGTTGACGATCGACACGCGGTAGTCCGTATCGGGCGGGAGCTTCTCGACGGCGCCGGCGGCCGCGGCCGTGATCGACTCGATCGTTGGCGCGACGAACTGTCCCGCGGCGTTCTGTATCTTCGCGGCGGGGAGCCGATTCTGGTTCGCGTACGCGAGCTCGACGTAGCCGATCGTGCCGGGTGTCTGCTTGATCTGCCCCGCCACGCCCTCGTTCCCCTTGCCGCCGAGGCCGACGGGCCACTTGAGTTCTTTCCCACGCCCCGGGCCCGACGCCCACGCGGGGCTGACCGCGGCCAGGTAATCGGCGAAGATGAACGTCGTCCCGCTGCCGTCCGAGCGATGGACGACGAGGATGTCGCTGTTAGGCAGCGTCACGCCCGAGTTGAGCGCGCCGATCCGGCCGTCGTTCCATTTCGTGATCTTTCCGAGGAAGATGTCGGCGATCAGCTCGCCGGTGAGGTTGAGCGGTTGGGTGATTTCCGGAACGTTGTACGTGATGACGACGGCGCCGAGCACCGTTGGAATGTGGAGGATCGGGCCGCCCTTGGCCTTCGACATCTCGTCGTCGGTCATGGGCGCGTCGGACGCTCCGAAATCGACCGTCCCCTCGGAGAGTTGACGGATGCCGCCGCCCGACCCGATCGACTGATAGTTGATCCGGATGCCGGTCTTGGCTGCATAATCGGAGAACCACTTCTGGTAGATGGGCTGCGGGAACGTCGCACCGGCCCCCGTCAGGTCCACGCCACCACTCGACGACGGCGCCGCGCTTCCGGCCGCCGAGTCCGCCGTATTCCCATCACCGCCGCCGCAGGCGAGGGCTGACATCAGCCCGGCCGCCGCCAGCGTCCATAGTGTCGATCGAGTCACTGAACCCTCCGTGTGGAGTGATCGAACGTTGCGCGCAGGGTGGGCCGAGCGGTGAGACAGCGCCGTCACGGGACTGTCACGAGTCACTCAGAACCCCGCGATGAGGTGCACGAAGAAGACCTTCGAGTCCGGGGCGGTGCCGCCGTCCCGCCCCGCCTGATTCTGGTAATCGAGAGTGACGGACGTGCGCCGATTGAACTCCCACTGCACACCGGCGATGTAGTTCCGGGTGTACGGCGCGCGGTCCACGTCCGGCTCGATGTGGTCGGCACGCAGGACGAGCGCGATTGGCCAGCGCGGCGCGTCACCGAAAAAGGCGAGCGGACGCACCGTGGTATGCACCGAGACCACGCGACCCGTGCGGTCAACGCTGGCTGGTGCGTCGTCCCGCGTCGTGTCCGCCGATTCGATGACGTCCCACCGCTGCGCGACGTGCGCGCCGAGGACGAGGCGTGGATCTCGTACCCCGACGAACACCCCGGCACGGTCCTTTCGCAGCGCGTCGGAGACCGGCTCCACGGTGCCGCGCTGGCGCGCGAAGTCACTCGCCCGGGCGCCGCTGGAGTACCACGGCGAAATCGTCAGTCCTTTCAGAAAGCCCGACCCATTCGCCAGCGGCGTCAGCGTCAGGCGCGCCGCATAGTCCTTGAAGCGGTCGGTCTCCCGCGAACTGTAGCCGGGACCGTTCGTGATCGTCGCGTAAACCTCGCCGCGCTTGTTCGGTAGCGTGACCGCCACCGACGCCCCGGCGTCGGCCGATGAAAAGAACCCGTTCTGGTCTACTGCCACCGGCGCGAGCCCTCGCTGCCAGAACTGCTCTTCGTTCTCGATGACCACGGTCTGCAGGATCCCGAGACGAACGCTGGCCGCGAGGCCGTTGGCGCCGCGCAGGAAGTCGTACTGACCGTACGCGTACTTCGCGCGGATCGCCCATCCACGGTAGTACTGATCGCGCGTCGTGTCGCGCTGCTGGTAGACGTCCGTCGTTATACGCACCCCGAAACGGTCACCGGGCGTGGCGCGAAACGTCAGGTAGGCGCGGTCGAGCTCGAATCGGTTGACGGCTCGATTGCCCTTGAGACCGCCGTACTGATAGTTGGCGAACAGAATCCCGGAGAACTCGAAGGGCGGGGAAGCGGGTTGCGTACCCGCTCGCGGCGATGAAGCCGGCGCCGCGCCCGCCGTGTCGGGACGAGTCGACCCCGTCGCTTGCGCATGCAGGGTCGAAGACACGACGGCCACGCAGGTGAAGATCACGCCGAGCGTGCGGGTTGCTCCGTGTGGTTGCATTCGGGCAGGGTAGGGGTTCCCATCGACCGAGTGGCACACCCTCGGCCCAGGACGCCGTTACACTACCCGACTTTTGTAACGGAACGGCAACGCCGGTGTAACGCGCCGGTCGCGTCGTGGGACGGCGCGGCATCGCCGCTTCGGACCGAGCGATCAGATCCCGTTCGCGAGCGACAGGAACTTGTAGCGGCCGCCGTGTGCGACGATCGGTCCGAACATGCGGAGCACGGTCGTATCGCGAGCACCCGCGGGTGCTCGCGATACGACGCAGCGGCCCCAGATGGTATTCGGGCCCTCCGTGACGGGCGCCGCCGGGCACGAATATCCGGCGAACCGCAGCGGCCGACCGCCAAACCGATCGAGGAGTCGCGCGGCGGCCTTGTTCGTCGCGGCGGAGCGCTGGAGCCACACGACGTCCGGCGGCTGGCGATACGGCGGTCGCACGTTAGGCGAGGACGGATAGACCAGGTACGCGAATTCCGCCCGATTCACGACGAGACGGGCGAGCGCGGTGGTGTCGTTGCGCTCGAGTGCCCGCACGAAGGCGGCAACGAGAGCCGAACGGCTCGACGCCCCGAACGAAAAGCCCTCCGGGGCCACGCCGAGGTCGGCGCGGAAGCGACGAAGCTCCACATCGACGGGGAGAATGCTGTCGACGACGTAGCCGGGACTCGATCGGACGGCGGACTCCTCGCGCGCCCGCACGACCGAGTCACTCTCGCGCGCCGTCACCTCGGCTCGCGAGATCGCGGCCTCGTTGCACCCGGCCCCCGCGAGCGGGCCGAGCACCACGAGTAGAATCCGGGCGGCGGGCAGACGCACGAAACGCCTAGTTGCGGGCGTAGACCGTCCAGCCCTGCCACCACTTGGAGCCGCCCGGCTCTGCGGCCCCGACGTACGACGTGCCCGTCACGAACGCGTCCGCCGCCGTGCCGAGCTTGCCAGTGAAGGCTGTGAGTCCGCCGCTCGCGAGCGGAGAGCTCGCAGCCGGCGTCCAGTCGAACGCCGCGGCCGTAGTGGTCGCATCGACCGTCGTTGGGAACGCCGTGAACAACGAGGCGGTCGCGGTCGTGTTGCTCGTGATCGCGTTCCCCGCGAGGTCGAGCGGGTTCTGCGTGCTCGAGCCGCCACTCTGGAATGGTGCCGCCGACTCGCCGATGAACACGTTCTTCACGGCGAGGTCGGCGGTAGCCAGGTCCTGCGTGGCCGCACTGCCCGCGCGAACGTAGGTCTCGCCGTCTCGAATGCTGATTGCGGCACGCGGCCATCGGGCGAGCACGCCATTCACGTAGTAGCCGGC